>NZ_BAAALT010000043.1:0-10573 GCF_039528515.1 Luedemannella flava | reverse complement strand
CGGCGCGGTCGCCGTGCAGCGCCTGGCCGCGTCCGGCGTGACCGTCGTCGCCACCGCGCACGGCGACGCCGAGGCCGACCACGTCCGCGACCTCGGCGCCCACCAGATCGGCGACCACGTCGTCGACCTCGGCCCCCAGGTCCGCGCGATCGCCGCCGACGGGGTGGTCGCGGCCCTGCACCTCGCCGGCGACCCGGTCGCCGTCGCCGACCTCGTCGCGCCCGGCGGCCGCCTGGCCACGCTGCTGCTGATCGACCCGAGCCCGTTCGCCGGCCACGACCTGACCGCCCACTGCGTCATCGCCCAGCCGCGCAAGCCCCTGCTGGAGACCCTCGGGGCGGACACGGCGGCGGGCCACCTCCGCATCCCGATCCAACGCGAGTACGCCCTGCCCGACGCCCCCCGGGCCCTCACCGACTTCGCCGCCGGCACCCTGGGCAAACTGTCCATCACGGTGCCCTGACCACCGCCCAACGTCCTGTTCAGGCGGCCTTTTGGCGCCAGAGCGCTGGAATATGGGCCTGAATTGCGGGCCTTTGGCGCCATAACGCGAAACCCGAGGTCGGCGGGGCGGCGAGGACCGCGGACGTGAAGGCGTACCCCTTGATCATTAAGGCCGCGGACCGGAAGATGCCCACCTGGCGATCATTGCGGCAGGTCATATACCGTGGAGACGCGCCGCCGTGCGGCGCGGGCCGACCCGAGAGGCGCTGCGACGGACGTGACGTCCGCCACGCTCGGGCCGGGCACCTCAGTCGAAGGGCGCCTCCTGTCGAGGGAGGGCCCTCTTCTTATGTCTGCCCAGATTTCGAAGATCAACAACGTCGAGTTCGCGGTCGCGGACCTGTCGCTGGCGGCGGCCGGGCGCGCGCAGATCCGGCTCGCCGAGCACGAGATGCCCGGCCTCATGGCCATCCGTCGGGAGTACGCGCAGGCCCAGCCGCTGCGCGGCGCCCGCGTCGCCGGGTCGCTGCACATGACCGTGCAGACCGCCGTGCTCATCGAGACGCTCGTCGCGCTCGGCGCGCAGGTGCGCTGGGTGTCCTGCAACATCTTCTCCACCCAGGACGAGGCCGCCGCCGCCGTCGTGGTCGGGGACGGCACCCCCGAGGCGCCCACCGGCACGCCGGTGTTCGCCTGGAAGGGCGAGACCCTCGCGGAGTACTGGTGGGCCACCATGCAGCTGTTCGACTTCGGTGCCGGGGTCGGCCCGAACATGCTGGTCGACGACGGCGGCGACGCCACCCTCCTGGTCCACAAGGGCGTCGAGTTCGAGCGCGCCGGCGCCGTCCCGGCGCCCGCCGAGGACGACCACGAGGAGTACCAGCTGATCGTCAAGACCCTGGCGGACAGCCTGGAGCAGGACGCCGGGCGGTTCACCCGCATCGCCGCCGAGCTGCGCGGCGTGACCGAGGAGACGACCAACGGCGTCGCGCGGCTCTACAAGCTCGCCCGCGACGGCAACCTGCTGTTCCCCGCGATCAACGTCAACGACTCGGTGACGAAGTCCAAGTTCGACAACAAGTACGGCATCCGGCACTCCCTCGTGGACGGCATCAACCGGGCCACCGACGTCATGCTGGGCGGCAAGCTCGCGGTCGTCTGCGGGTACGGCGACGTGGGCAAGGGCGCGGTCGAGGCGCTGCGCGGGCAGGGCGCGCGGGTCGTCGTCACCGAGATCGACCCGATCTGCGCGCTGCAGGCGGCGATGGACGGCCTGGCCGTGGTCCGGCTGGAGGACGTGGTGTCCACGGGCGACATCTTCGTCACCACCACCGGCGGCCGGGACATCATCATGGCCGACGACATGGCGAAGATGAAGCACAACGCCATCGTCGGCAACGTCGGCCACTTCGACACCGAGGTCGACATGGCCGGGCTCGCCCGCGTGCCCGGCATCGTGAAGACCGAGATCAAGCCGCAGGTGCACGAGTGGCTCTTCCCGGACGGGCACGCGGTCATCGTGCTGTCCGAGGGCCGGCTGCTCAACCTCGGCAACGCGACCGGTCACCCGAGCTTCGTGATGTCCAACTCGTTCACCAACCAGACCATGGCCCAGATCGAGCTGTACACCAAGCCCGGCGAGTACGAGCGTCGCGTGTACACGCTGCCCAAGCACCTCGACGAGAAGGTCGCGCGGCTGCACCTCGACGCCCTCGGCGTGCGCCTGACGACGCTCACCAAGAAGCAGGCGGAGTACCTGGGCGTGGACGTGGGCGGGCCCTACAAGGCGGACCACTACCGCTACTAGAGTCGGCGGATGCTCGACGACCTCGACACGATCGCGTGGGCCGACCTGCACCACGCGTACGGCGACGCGGACGACGTCCCGGGGCTGCTGCGCCAGGCGGCCCCGGGCGGCGGCGACGCGCGCGAGGCCCTGTCGGAGCTGTACGGCAGCATCTTCCACCAGGGCACCGTCTACCCGGCGACCGTGGCGGCGGTGCCGTTCCTGGTGGAGCTGGCCCGCACGCCGTCGGAGTGCCAGGCCTTCTTCGTCTGGTTCGTGGGCCAGCTGGCCGACCCGAACCACGCGTACGGCGAGTCCTACGAGGCGGTCTGCGCGGCCGTCGAGGACCGGGTCGACGAGCTCGTGACGCTGCTCGACGCGGACGACAGCGACGTCCGTGACGCGGCGGCCTACGCGGTCGCCCAGGCCGGCGGCCCCGTCGACGTGCTGTGGCGACGGTGGGCCGTCGAGGACGCGCCCTCGACGCGGGCGTCCCTGGCGCTCGCGCTGGGCCTGCGCGATCCCGACGGGGCAGTCGCCGCGTTGGCCGGGGCCATCGCCGACGGGGAGCCCGAGGTGGTGGTCGCCGCCGCCGTCGCGCTCACCCGGGCGGGCGCGGCCTGGCCCGACGGCACCGTCGACCCGCTCGTCCGCGCCGTCGAGGACGAGATCGAGCTGGACTGGGCCTGGCAGGCGGGCCGCGAGTGGCCCGACGAGCTGATCGCCAACGTCGACCACGACACGGCGCACGCTCTGCTCGCCGGCCTGCTCGCGGCGCCGGGGCCCGGGACGCGGCGCGCCGCCCTGTGGTCGTTGACGGTCCGGGCCCAGGCGCTGCGCTCCGCCCCGGCCCGGCTGGTCCCGCTGGTCGGGCCGTCGCTGCGCGATCCCGACGACTCGGTGCGGGAGGCCGCCGTCCACGCGCTGCGCCGCGCCGGCGTGGCGGCCGGCGCCTACGCCGACGAACTGCACGCGGTCGCCACCGACTATCCGCGGGTGGCCGGATCGCAGGGATTCACCAGGGAGTACTACGCGATCTGCACGCTCATGCTCCTCGACGACCCGCGCTGGCTCGACGCGGCGGCCGCGGCCGTGCGGGCCGGGCACGACGGCAGGAACCTGCCGATGCGCTACAGCGTCGTGTGGTCCTGGCCGCGCACCGTGGCCGCGGCACGCGACCGGCTCGCCGGCCTGCCGGCGGACGACCCCGCGCGGTCCTTGTTCGACATCATCGCGTCGGGGGTGGGTCCGACCGAACCTGAGCCGGTCCCCCGGCCCATGGAGGCGCTCACCGGCACCGCCGCGCCCACCTTCCCGGAGCGCGAGCGGCAGGTGCTCGCGGCGCGGGCCGTGTGGGCCGCCACCGGCGACCCGGCACCCACGCTGCCGACCGTACGGGCCGTGCTCGCGGCCGGGGAGCGGCCCGCCAGCAGCGCGGCGGAGTACGTCGCCGACCTGGTCGACCGCCACCGCGCGGCGGTCGTGGACTTCAAGCCGCTCCTGCTGGACCTGTTGCGCGAGCCGTGGGGTTCGGTCGCCGCCGCCCGCGCGCTGTGGCGGCTCGGGACCCCGCCGGCCGACCTGGTCGACGCGCTCCTTGCCTCGGTCACGCGGCCGTGGGGCGCGCGCGGCGCCATTCCCCTGCTGGTGGAGATGGGCGCCGCCGAGGCGGCGCCGGGCCTCGAACAGCTCGCGGAACGCGACGAGCGCGTCGTCATCGCGGGCACCGACGACGACGTTGTCTGGCAGGACGAACTGCTCCAGGCGCGGCTGCGCGCGGCCGTCGACACCCTGCGCGGAGCGGGGTGATCCGCCTGCGCGTCCTGACGTCGGCCTAGGCTCGATCCGTGGCCACGACCTCGACGCAACCCCGGCTCGCCCCGACCACGCGGGCCCTGCCCGCGCTAGCCGCGTGGGGCGCGGCGGTGGGCGGCACGCTGTTCGTCGGCGCGGTGCTGGCCGACCAGGGCGTCTGGTACGCCGGGTTCGTCAGCGAGGCCGGGGTGCCCGGACAGGGGTTCCGCGCCCCGTACGTCGTGGGTCTGTTCGGCGTCGGGGTCGCGCTGGTCTGCCTCGCCGGGGCGCCGCGCGCCCTCCTGGCGCTGCCCGCGCTCGCCGTCGCCGCCGGCGGGCTGCTGGCCAGCACGGCGGCGGCCGTGCCGTGCAGCCCCGGCTGCCCGCTTCCGCCGTACGAGACGCCGACCGGGCAGGACCTCGTGCACGCGGGCGCGGCCGTCGCCCGCGCGGGCCTGCGCGCGCTGGCCGGGCTGCTGCTGGCGGAGGGCCGCCGGGACGACGTGACGCGCCGGGTGTCGCGGGTGGCGCTCGGGCCCGTCGTCGTGGCCGGGGTGGCAACGCTCTACGGGCTGGCGTTCGTGGGGCGCTCAACGTTCACCGGTACGGCGGAACGGGTGCTGCTCGTGCTGATCATCGCGTGGACCGTGGCCCTCGCCGTCGGCCTGCGGCGCGCGCGGCCCGACTGACCGTCGTACCCCGAGCGCACACTGGAGGTCACGGGACGACCTCGGGCGGTGGTGGGCGTGGACAGTCTGCTCGACGCGGCGCTGCGCTACGCGCGCCGGGGCGTGCCGGTGTTCCCCCTGCACACACCGGTCGGCCCCGACGGTTGCTCCTGCGCGAAGGACGCATGCCCGTCGCCCGGCAAGCACCCGCGGGTGCGCCACGGGGTGCACGACGCGGTCACCGAACCGCGGGTGATCCGTGCCTGGTGGCGGCGCTGGCCGCTGGCCAACATCGGCCTGGCCACGGGCGTGGTGATGGACGTGTGCGACCTCGACACCGACGACGGCCTGCGGGCCGTGCGCGCGATGGTGACCACGGCCGGGCCGACCGTCCGCTCGGGTCACGGGTGGCACGTGTGGTTCACGCCGACCGGCCACGGCAACCGCACCGGCCTGTTGCCCGGCGTCGACTGGCGCGGCCGGGGTGGCAGCGTCGTCGCGCCCCCGTCACGGCATGCCAGCGGCCGCCGCTACGCGTTCGTCCGGCCGTGGACCGACGAGCCCTTGCCGGCATGCCCGCCTGACCTGCTGCGGCTGGTCGAGCCGCCGGCCCGCGTCGCGCCGGTCAGCGCGCCGCCGGTCGGAGATCTCCGGCGGTACGCCCGGGCGGCGGTCGACGGCGAGGTCGACCGGATCCTGCGCGCGCCGCGTCCGGGCTGGCGGGGCGGCCGGCGCACACCGGGCGGGCGCAACAGCGCCCTCAACGCGGCCGCGTTCCGGCTCGGTCAGCTCGCGGCGGCCGGCAGCCTCGACCCCGCCGACGTCTGGACCCGCCTCACCGACGCGGCGCTGGCCACCGGCCTGACCCCGCACGAGACCCGCCGCACGATCGAATCCGGCTGGCGCGCGGGCCTACGCCGACCGCGCCCGTCCGCGTAGAGCTGGACGATCTGCCCCAAGGGACGCGACTCCTTGAGAGTGATCTTCGTAGCTAATGGGCTCATCCCGGACGGGATGAGCCCACCACCTCGGTGCTACTTCATGTTGGCGACCACGAACGGGGCGTGGCCGTGCAGGTAGTTGTTCCAACCGCCGGTCACCGGCGCGCCCGCGGACAGCAGGTTGGTGGTGTCGTTACCGACGTCGAGCTTCCACGCGGTCCACGAGATGCCGTTGGACTTCATCCAGTCGATCCACGTCTGCGCCTCGGCGTCGCAGATGCGGCCGTCGAGGCCACCGTCGGCGTGGCTGGCACCCCACTCGGTGACGAACAGCGGCAGGCCGGCCCGCAGCGCGGTGTTGGCCTTGTCGCGCAGGAACTGGGTGTGCGTGCACGAGTAGAAGTGCAGCGTGTACATGAGGTTGGTGCCGGACACCGGGCTCTGCGCCGCGACGTCGACGTCCTGGGACCAGGTCGGGGTGCCGAGCACGATGATGTTGTCCGCGTCAACGGCGCGGATCGCGTTGATGACCGACTGGTGGTACGGCTTGAGCACGCCCGTCCAGCTGACCTGCAGCGGCTCGTTGTACGGCTCCCAGATCACGTTGGGCAGGTGACCGTACCGGCGGGCCAGGTCGGCGAAGAAGCTCACCGCGGCCTGCGTGTTGTTCTGCGCCTCGTGGGCGTGGTAGTCGACGATCACGTAGACGCCCGCGGTGACCGCGTTGTTGATGATGGTCTCGACCTGCGAGCGCGCCTTGTTGGGGTCGCTCAGGTATGCCCCGGCCGGCTCAACGCCCATGGCGGCGCGGATGACCTGCAGGTTCCAGTTGTCGCGCATCCACTGCAACGCGGACAGGTTCTCCGCGTACGGCTGGGTCTCCCAGTTGAGCCACATGCTGCTGATGCCGCGCAGCTGGACCTTGTTGCCGTTCTTGTCGCACATCGTGGTGCCGCAGACGCGCAGCTGGCCGTAGCGGGCGACCGGGGTGCCGGAGGCCGGCGTGCTGGTGACCGCGCCCGACGTGGGCACGGCCGAGGTCGGCGGGCGGCTGGTCGGCGCGGCCGAGGTGGGGGCCGCGGAGGTCGGCGGGCGGGTGCTGGTGGGAACGGCGGTGGTCGATACCCCGCCGGTGCAGGTCGTGCCGTTGAGCGCGAAGCTCGTCGGCACCGGGTTGGCGCTGGTCCAGGCGCCGTTGAAGCCGAACGACGCCTTGCCGTTCGTGGCGACCGAGCCGTTGTAGGCGGCGTTGCGGACCGTCACCTGCGTGCCGGACTGCGTCACCGATCCGTTCCACAGCTGCGTGATCGTCTGGCCCGACGCGAAGGTCCACGTGAGCGTCCAGCTCGACACCGGGTCGCCGAGGTTGGTGACGTCGACGGCCGCGCCGAACCCGCCGGGCCACTGGCTGGTGACCGCGTAGGACACCCGGCAGGAGGCGGCGGCGGACGCCTGCGTCATGGGCAGCACGATCGCGCCCGCGACGGCCAGGCTGCCGGCCCCGACGACCGCCGCGACCGCGCGGCGCTTCCTGTTCCACCAAGTCATGGGGTACTGCCTCCTCAAGATCATCCGTCGTCGGAGCCGACCGCGATGACCGGTTCATCGATTGGTTCGACGAAATTCTGCGATCGCGGCGGCGCGGCGCGTCGTACTCATGATCTTGAAAACGCTTGCCCAACGCGCTCCATGCGCCTGAGCAGCGCAGATGGCCGCTCCCGCGGAGCCGGGCGGCGAACCCAGGACGAAAGTTGCAGGCCTACTCGAAAGGCGTCGGGTCACCCGCGCCCCGGCGGACCACCTCGGGCTCGTCGCCGGAGAGGTCGACGACCGTGGACGGCTCCTTGCCGCACTCCCCCGCATCGATGATCGCGTCGAGGGAGTGGTCGAGCCGGTCCTTGATCTCCCAGCCCTGGGTGAGCGGCTCCTCGTCGCCGGGCAGGAGCAGCGTGCTCGACAGCAGCGGCTCGCCGAGCTCCGCCAGCAGCGCCTGGGTCACCCGGTTGTCGGGCACCCGGGCACCGACGGTGCGCTTCTTCGGGTGCAGCAGCCGCCGGGGCACGTCGCGGCTGGCCGGCAGGATGAACGTGTACGGACCGGGGATGTGCGCCTTCACCAGTCGGAACACCCAGTTGTCCAACTGTACGAACTGGCCCAACTGGGCGAAGTCACGACAAACAAGGGCGTAGTGGTGTTGTTCGCCGAGACGGCGCAGGTCGCGGATGCGCTCGACGCCCGCGCGGTCGCCGATCTGGCAGCCCAGCGCGTACGACGAGTCGGTCGGGTAGGCGATGAGACCACCGCCCCGGACGATGTCGACGGCCTCCCGGATCAGCCGCGGCTGCGGATTGTCGGGATGCACGTCGAGGTATCTCGCCACGCCGCTAGCCTACGGCCCGCCCCGCGTCCGCGCGTGGCACGGCCGCGAACATCGAGAGGGTGAACCACCCGGGCACCTGGCGGCGCAGCGCCGTCGGGCCCTCCAGCGACAGGGTGCGGCTGCGCAGCGCGTCCGTCCAGGTGACGTCGCCGCGCCAGATCTCGGTCATCCGCCGCAGGCTCGTGTTCACCGTGACCGACACGGGAAACCCCGGGTCGGCGTCGCAGACGTCCGCCTCCCGGGCGGTGAGCACGAGCCACCAGTCGCGCAGGCTCCTCGGCACGTCCTCGAAACGGAACTGGACGACCGACCGCCCGTCCGGCAGCGCCTCGTGGTCGACGTTGCGGTGCATGTCCCACAGCAGCAGCTTCGGGTCCAGGTCCTCGTCGCCCAGCTCGCCGATCCAGCGGGTGCCCCACACGCCGATCGCCTCCACGATGGGCCGCAGCTCGTGCCCGGCCGGCGTGAGCACGTACCGGGTCTCGCCGTCCACCGTCGACTTCTCGACAAGCCCGGCGCCGACGAGTTGCGCCAGCCGCTTCGACAGCAGCGCGGGCGACATCCGGGGCAGGCCGCGGCGCAGGTCGTTGAACCGCTGGCCGCCCAGGACCAGCTCGCGCACGAGCAGCAACGTCCACCGCTCGTCGAGCAGCTCCATCGCCTTCGCGACCGGGCAGAACTGGTAGTACGACGCACCCATATCCGCAGGGTAGGGCTCATGCCGTGGCGCGGTACAGATCGTGTACTAGTCGCGACACCTCGCGGTTCCTAGTTTTCTGGACATGACGACTACAACGACCAGCCCGGCCGACGCGGACCGGGCGCTGAAGGCCAAGCACCGCGCGCTGTGGGCCCTGGGCGACTACCCGGCCGTGGCGACCGAGGTGATCGCGGACCTGGGCCCGACGCTGGTGACTGCGAGCGCTATCACCCCCGGCGACCGGGTGCTCGATGTGGCGGCCGGATCGGGCAACGCGGCGATCCCGGCGGCGCTCGCCGGCGCGCAGGTAGTGGCCAGCGACCTGTGTCCCGAGCTGCTCGACGTGGGCCGGCGCGCGGCCGGCGTGGCGGGCGCCACGCTGGAGTGGCGGGAGGCCGACGCCGAGGCGCTGCCGTTCGCCAACGGACAGTTCGACGCGGTCCTGTCCTGCGTGGGCGCCATGTTCGCGCCGCACCACCGGGCGACGGCCGACGAGTTGGTGCGCGTCTGCCGCCCCGGCGGCACGATCGGCCTGATCAGCTGGACGCCGGCCGGCTTCATCGGGCAGATGTTCGCCACCATGAAGCCGTACGCTCCCCCGCCGCCGCCCGGCGCGCAGCCACCGCCGCTGTGGGGCGACGAGGCGCACGTGCGGGCGCTGCTCGGCGACCGCGTCACGCAGTTCACCGCGCAGCGGCGCATGCTGCGGGTCACCCGCTTCGCCACGCCCGAGGCGTTCCGCGACTTCTTCAAGACGGCGTACGGCCCGACGATCGCGACGTACGCGTTCAACGGCGACGACCCGCGGCGGATCGCGGACCTCGACCGCGACCTCGCCGACCTGGCGCGCCGCCACGACCTGGGCGGCGGGGCGATGGACTGGGAGTACCTGCTGGTGACGGCCCGTCGGGTCAGCGCCGGCTGAGCGTGCCCGTCATAGCGGCGCCGTCGACCGCGTCGGGATCGAGCCACCGGAACCGGACTGTGTCCGTGCCCGTGAGGGTCAGTGACACCAGTCCCGCGCCGGCACACCCGGCGGCCTCCGTGAACCAGCCGGCGCCGGCGGTCGCCTGGTCGGCCGTGAGCGTGGCGCGACAGCCCTTCGCCACGTACTCGATGGTGCCGGCCCGCCCGAGCGACCGACCGGTGAGCACGACGACGATGTCGACGTCATCGTCGGCGCCCGTCGCCCGGACGGCGCCCTGCCAGGTGCCGGCGAGGGCGGCCGGCAGCTGGTCGGCTACGCGCGACAGCGCGCCCGTCACCGGCGGGTTCGACCCCCCGTCGGTGCCGGCGCGGTAGCGCAGGTCGCCCGGCGCGGGCACCGACAGCCGCAGCGGGATCGGCGACAGGCAGTCCGACCCCTTGGTGATCGTCTCGGTCACCCGGATCTCCGTGCCGCTCACGGAGGTGAGTCGCAGCTGTCCGGAGCAGCCCGGGGCGGGGTAGTCGACCGTTCCCACGACCGCGCCCACCCGGCCGCCGGTGAGGGTGACGGTCGCCGGGTACGTGCGGTCGATGTTCTCCTGGTGCAGGTCGCCGGCCCAGGTGCCCAGGAGCACGGCCGGGACGGCGTTGCCGACCGGCACCGGCGACGCGTCCCCGCCACCGGCGGCGCCGGTCCCGGTCGCCACCGGGTCGCGGCTCGGGACGGCCGTGGTGACCGGCGCGGACGTCCTCCCCGGACCGGCCTTCGGGCCGGACCCGGGGCCGCCCCACGCGCCGATCGCCACGGGCACAGCCACCGCCACGATCAGCACGAGCACCGCCACCAACACCCACCCGCGACGCCCTGAGCGCGGCGCGACGGCCGGCAGGGCGACCGCGGGCGGCACGGCGACCGCGGCCGACCCGGCGACC
>NZ_BAAALT010000042.1:0-34592 GCF_039528515.1 Luedemannella flava | reverse complement strand
GCGGCCGGCGGCGCGGACGGCGGGGGCATCGTGGCGAACGGCACCGGGGCCGCGTGGACGAGGGTCGGGGCCGCGGGCGTGGGCGTGGGGGCGGCGGGCGTCGCCGCCGGCGGGCCGATCGGGCCGTCGAGGTATTCGAGCAGGCGGCCGACGAGGAAACCGACCAGCGCCGCGAGCGCCGCGAGACCGAGGTGGAGCGCGCGGGGCGCGTTCTCGAGGTTCATCACGTTCTGGATCGCCACGATGATGATGACCGCGAGCGCCGTGCCGGCGAAGCCGCCGCGGGCCCCGTAGGTGCTCACGCCGCCGAGCAGGGCGGCGCCCAGGGCCAGGATCAGCATGCTGTAGTCCACGAAGCCGGTCGCGGCTCCGGTCCGGGCCGCGAACAGGACACCGGCCAGGCCGCCCAGGACGCTGGAACCGACCAGGCCGACCAGCGCGCCGACGAGCCGCCCGCCGCTGAAGCCGGCCGGATCGGAGACCAGGCGGTTGGCGCTCAGGGCGCGGCGGACCCCGGGCACCGCCCACAGGAGACCGCCGCCGATCGACCCGAGGAGAACCAGCGCGCACAGGACGTAGGCGAGCCAGCCCGAGCGGAGGATGCCGTCGCCGACCACCCTCTCGAGCTGACCCTCGTTGATCGCGATGAGAATGGCCTGCACGCCACCGATCGTGGCCAGCGACGCGGCCCAGGATGGCACGGACAGCAGCCCGACGACCAGCGCCAACACCACTCCGACAACCGCCGCCACGCCGACCGCCAGGGCGACCGCGAGCGGCAGGGAGGAGATCTCGTCGCCGTTCAGGACGCCCGCGTACACCATGCCGGACAGCGCGCCGATGGCCGTGACGGCCAGGTTGGGGGTGGCGGTGCGCAGGGACAGTGAGAGCGCCGTCGCATAGAGGCCCAGGATGGCCGCCGGGACCGCGACCGCGTCGAAGCGGAACTCGCCGGCCGCGGCCGCCGCGACGGCGACCGCGACGACGGCCAGGATCAGCAGGAGCGCCTCCCAGCCGAGCCGGGCGAACAGACCACCGCGCGCCACGGTCGCCCTGGGCGGACCGCCGAACGCCGGGCCACCGGACGCCGGGCTGTACGCCGGGCCACCGGACGCCGGGCCGTACGGCAGGCCGGAGACAGGGCCGGTTGTCGGGCCGGACACCGGCGCGCCGAACGGAAGCGAACTGTGCGATGTGGACGGTTCCGACATGGCGACTCCCAATGGGGCGAGGTGGTCGAGCGGGTGTGACTCTACCGGGAGTCGTAGGCCCCTACATCAGGTGCGACGGCGGACAATCGGGCCAACATCATGACAGAGACGACTGCTAATGTGTCGGTCGCTCAATATCCGGGCGATCGCCGAGGAGCTGTCATGACCATGGGGGAACAGCACTTCGCTGGCCACAACGGCGGCCCGGCCCAGCAGCAGCCGCTGCCTGCCCCGGTGGTGGACGCCGTCCACGCGCGCGGGCTCGGCACCCTGGTGAGCACCCGGTTCACCGCCAACCCGATCACGACGGCCCTGCTCAGCTTCGGGGCCGCGGCCGCCTGCTTCGGGCTGATGTACCTGGTGGCAGCCATCGGCGAGGACGCGGACGGCGTGCTCTACGCCGTGCTGCGGTTCTTCGCGCTGTTCGGCTGCTTCGGCATGGTGGCCGCACTCGCTTTCGGCATCTCGGCGCTCGTACGTGGGGCGCAGACGTTCTACATCTTCACGAACGGCGTCGTGCACCGACGCAACAGCAGGGCGACCGGCTACACCTGGGCGGAGCTGTCCGAGCTGCGCTCCGTGATCGGCACGAAGGGCGACAACGCCGGCAAGCTGCTGCACTACCAACTCGTACCGACCACCGGCAGGCCGTTCGCGATCCCGATGCTCGTGGTCGACGGCCGCGACGAGTTCATGGACAACCTCATCGCCGCGATGAACTACCACGGCCGTCCCGTCAACTGACCCTCGCACCGACCCGAGACCCCGGAGGTCACCCTCGTGTCGTACGACAACACGGGTTCGTCACGCCCCGACCAGCCGCCATGGCAGGCCCGGCCGGCCACCCCACAGCATCCAGCGGCTCCGCGGACCAACCACCCGGTGCCACCCCAGCGGTCGACGCCGCAGCACCCGGGGTCGCCGCAGTATCCGGCCCCACACCCGGTGTCGGCGCCAACCGCGCCCTGGCAGCAGGTCGCGCAGCCGGCCGCCCCTCAGGCCACGCAGCCCGCCGCGCCCTGGCAGACCTCGCCCGCAGCACCGTCGACCCAACCCGCCGCACCGTGGCAGACCTCCGCAGCCAGGGCTCCGGCACCGCCGGCCGCGCCGTGGCAGCAACCGGCCTACGGCCAGCCGGCCGTGCCCAGCCAGCCCACCTCGCACCCCACGCCGGGGCACGCCGGCCATGACCAGCCGACGAGCTATGGCCAGTCGCCGATCTACGGGCAATCGACCGGCTACGGGCAGCCGGCCGGCTACGGGCAGACCACCCACGGCCAGGCCGGCGGCTATCGGCACGCCGGAGGGTACGGGCACGCCGGGAACCACGGGCAAACCGGCAACTTCGGGCAGGCCGAGGGCCACGGGCAGGCCGAGGGCCACGGGCAGGCCGACGGGCACGGGCCGGCGGCCGCACCGTGGCAGGGGGCCGCGCCGTGGCAGAGGGCCGGCGGGGCGGGGCGCGACGCCGGCACGCCCGACTACCTGCGCCAGTCCGACGAGCAGCGGGCGGCGCTGGCGCGGCGCGGCGGCCGGGACCTCGGGTTCGGCGCGGCGTGGATCGCCGGCGGCCTGCTGATCACGGCGATCACCATGGCGTCGGACAGCCCCGTGTACGTGGTGGCCTGGGGGCCGGTCCTCTACGGGGCGTACCTGCTGTTCCGGGGTTACCGGGCGCGGTCGCGCAGCCGGGCGTAGGTCGTGGAGCGCTGCCGGGCCGGGCGCCCGGCAGCGGCCGCCATCGCGTGCAACTGCGCGACGGTGCGCTCCGAGCCGTGCTCCGACCCGGCCATCCGGGAGATGGTCTCCTCCATGAGCGTGCCGCCCAGGTCGTTGCAGCCGCCGCGCAGCATCGCGACCGTACCCTCGTCGCCGAGCTTGACCCACGAGCACTGGATGTTGTCGATCCGGCCGTGCAGCAGGATCCGGGCCATCGCGTGCACGGCCCGGTTCGCCTGCCAGGTCGGGCCCGGCCGGGCGATGCCGGCGAGGTAGATCGGCGCGTTCGTGTGCACGAACGGCAGCGCGACGAACTCGGTGAAGCCGCCCGTACGGTCCTGGATGCCGGCGAGCACGCGGAAGTGGCCCAGCCAGTGGCGGGGCTGGTCGACGTGGCCGTACATCATCGTGGAGCTGGACCGCAGGCCCACCTCGTGGGCGGTGGTGATGACCTCGACCCACGTGGCGGCGGGCAGCTTGCCCTTGGTGAGCACCCAGCGCACGTCGTCGTCGAGGATCTCCGCGGCCGTGCCGGGGATCGTGTCGAGGCCCGCCTCGCGCAGGTCGGTGAGCCACTCGCGGATGGAGACGTTCGCCCTGGTCGCGCCGGTGACGACCTCCATCGGCGAGAAGGCGTGCACGTGCATGTCCGGGACCCGCTTCTTCACGGCGCGGACCAGGTCGGCGTACGCGGTCGGGGGCAACGCGGGGTCGATGCCGCCCTGCATGCACACCTCGGTCGCGCCGAGCCGCCACGCCTCCTCGGCGCGGTCGGCCACCTGGTCGACGGACAGCCGGTACGCGTCGGCGTCGCGCTCACGCTGGGCGAACGCGCAGAACCGGCACCCGACGTAGCAGACGTTGGTGAAGTTGATGTTCCGGTTGACCACGTAGGTCACGTCGTCGCCGACGACGGCCGCCCGCAGCCCGTCGGCGATGCCGGCCAGCTCGTCGAGCGCCGGCCCGTCCGCGCCGAACAACGCCAGCGCGAGCGCCTCGTTGGCCGGATCGAGCAGCGCCGCCGGGTCGGTCGACGCGAGCCGGAGGCCCGCCAGCACGTCACCGTCGAACCGCTCGACGGCCGACGTGGCGGCCACGTGATCGGGCGACGACGTCGCCGTGGCGTGCGCTGCGACCTCGGCCCAATCTCCATACACCGAATCGAAGTCCGAGCGGCGGTCCGAGGTCCGGCCCGTGGTGTCGATCGTGGCGTGGAGGTCGGTGCGGCCGCTGGGGACGAACGCCGCGTCCGGCTCCTGCCACGGCCGGCCGACCGGGAATGCCGACTCGATCGCCAGGCCCGTCGCCGGGTCGGCCAGCGCCGCGACGTGCGCGGCCAGCCGGGGGTCGAGCCAGGGCGCGCCCGTCCGGACGTACTCCGGATAGATCGTCAAACGCTCGCGGAGGGTGAACCCGGCCGCGGCGCTGCGTGCCGCGAGCTCCTCGATCTGCGGCCAGGGCCGCTCCGGGTTGACGTGGTCCGGCGTGACCGGGGAGACGCCGCCCCAGTCGTCGATGCCGGCGCGCAACAGCAGCGCGTACTCGGCATCGATGAGGTTGGGCGGGGCCTGGATGCGCGCCTTCGGGCCCAGGACCAGGCGCGCCACGGCGATCGTGGCGGCCAGGTCGTGCAGGTCGGCGTCCGGCATGCCGCGCATCGCCGTATCCGGCTTGGCGCGGAAGTTCTGGACGATGACCTCCTGGATGTGACCGTACTCGCGGGCGGTGCGGCGGATCGCGTGCAGCGACTCGGCGCGCTCGGTGAGGTTCTCGCCGATGCCGATGAGGATGCCCGTGGTGAACGGCACGGCCACCCGGCCGGCGTCGTCGAGCACCCGCAGCCGGACGGCCGGCTCCTTGTCCGGCGAGCCGTAGTGCGGCCCACCCGGCTCGCTCCACAGCCGCGTCGCGGTGGTCTCCAGCATCATGCCCATGCTGGGCGCGACCGGCTTGAGCCGCTGCAGCTCGGCCCAGCTCAGCACGCCGGGGTTGAGGTGCGGCAGCAGCCCGGTCTCCTCCAGCACGGCGATCGCGCTGGCCCGGACGTAGTCCAGTGTGGAGTCGTAGCCGCGCTCGTGCAGCCACTCGCGGGCCTGCGGCCACCGCTCCTCGGGCCGGTCACCCAGGGTGAACAGGGCCTCCTTGCAGCCCTGCGCGGCGCCCTCCTTGGCGATCGCCAGCACCTCGTCGCGGTCGAGGAACGCCGCCGGCAGGCGGTGCGGCACGGTGGCGAACGTGCAGTAGTGACACCGGTCGCGACAGAGCCGGGTCAGCGGGATGAAGACCTTCTTCGAGTACGTCACGACGCCCGGCCCGCCGGCCGCCAGCAGGCCGGCGTCGCGCACCGCCGACGCGGCCGCGAGCAGCGCGTCCAGGTCGTCGCCCCGCGCGGCGAGCAGCACCGCCGCCTCGGTGACGTCGAGGGTGCGACCCTCGGCGGCCCGCCGGAGCGCTCTGCGCACCGCCGAGCCCGATGTCGTTACGGCCTTGCTGTCCCCAGGAGCGTCATGCACCCATGAAGCCTACCGACCAGGACCGACGGTGTCGGCGTCGCCGCGTCAGCCCTGGTTCTGCGGGTTCTCGGTGATCGTGGGGCCGGCCGGCTCGGAGCGCTCCGGGACGGGCGGCAGCACCGGCTGCACCGGCCCCTGCGGCTGCACGGGCACGGTCGGTTGATCCGTCGCGGACGGCTGCTGCGGGGCCACCGGCTGCTGCGGGGCCACCGGCTGCTGCGGGGGTGCCGGCTGCTGCGGGGGTGCCGGCTGCTGCGGGGGTGCCGAGAAGGGGTGGGTCGGCGCCGGCGGCGGCGGGACCTGCGGCCAGCCGGTGCTCGCGGGCCGGGGCTGGCCGCCCGGCTGCGCGTACCCCGGGGCGTAGGTGCCGCCGGACTGCGGCGGGTACGGCGTCGGGGTGCCGTAGTAGCCGCGCGGCGGCCTGGGCGTGCGGGGCGGGGCGTAACGGCCCTGCCAGACGCGGAACACCACGTACGCCGCCATGGCGAACAGGCCGCCCCAGACCGACCGGCGCACCAGGTTCTCGAAGACCTGGCCGAGGCCCGGACCGCCGACCCGGGACATGTCGGTGGCGAACGCCGCGATGTAGGTCAGCCCGCCGAAGAACGCGCTCACCGCGTACTCCACGAGGGCCGTCACGGTGATGAGCTTGGCGCGGACGGCGACCGGCCGCAGGTGTGTGGCGAGCAGCACCGCGAGCAGCGGCAGGACGATGGCCAGCAGCCCGGCGAACGTCTCGTACGTCGCCGCCGCGCGGTTGCCGAAGTCGCCCGCCCACGCCCGCGTCGTGATCAGCAGGTCGACGATGCCGAACAGCAGGAACAGGCCGTTCGCGGCGAGCAGGCCGAGGGCGGCGGGTTCCCGTAGTGGCCGGGTGAGCTCGATCGCGTCGCGGTCTTCGGCGGGCGGGGTCGGCGGATTCGTCACGCCCGCGAGCCTAGTGGCCCCACGCCCGCCCCGCACGGCGCGTGCCCGCCGTCACCCACCGACGCCTCACGCGTGACCTCGGCCTCCCCTCTGCACGACCGGCCGCACGCTGCGCGAGGATGGTCGGATGCACATCGTGGTCCTGGCCGGCGGCATCGGGGGTGCCCGCTTCCTGCTCGGGGTGCGCGCCTGGGCACGCCGGTCCGAAGCCGCCGGCACCCCCACCACCGTCACCGCGGTCGTCAACGTCGGCGACGACGTCACCATGCACGGCCTGCGGATCTGTCCCGACCTCGACAGCGTCATGTACACCCTCGGCGGCGGCGCGGACACCGCGCGCGGCTGGGGCCAGGTGGGCGAGACGTGGGTCGTCAAGGAACAACTCGCGGAGTACGGCGCGGAGCCGACGTGGTTCGGGCTGGGCGACAAGGACATCGCCACCCACCTGGTGCGCACCCGCATGCTCGACGCCGGTTATCCGCTGTCGGCCGTGACCGAGGCTTTGTGCGCGCGCTGGCGTCCGGGCGTGCGCCTGCTGCCGGCCAGCGACGACCGGGTGGAGACCCACGTGGTCGTCGACGTGGAGGGTCGCACGCGGGCGATCCACTTCCAGGAGTGGTGGGTGCGCTACCGCGCCGCCCTGCCGGCGCGGCGGTTCGTGTTCGTCGGCGCGGAGGCGGCGAAGCCGGGGGCCGGCGTGCTGGACGCGCTGGCCGAGGCGGACGTCGTGCTGATCGCGCCGAGCAACCCGGTGGTCAGCGTCGCGCCGGTGCTGGGCGTGCCCGGCCTGCGCGACGCGGTGGCGACCGGCGCCGCGCCGGTCGTCGGCGTGTCCCCGATCATCGGCGGCTCGCCGGTGCGCGGCATGGCCGACGCCTGCCTCGCGGCCGTCGACGTCGAGTGCAGCGCGGCGGGCGTGGCCCGCCTCTACGGCGCGCGGTCCGCCGGCGGGGTGCTGGACGGCTGGCTCGTGGACGTCGCCGACGAGGCGGCCGTCGCGGACCTGCCCGACGGCCTGCGCGTACGCGCGACGCCGCTGTGGATGACCGACGAGGACGCCACCGCCGGCATGGTCGCGGCGGCGCTCCACCTCGCCGGGGTGGCCCATGACCGAGCGTAGCGAGGGAATCATCAGCTCAGTGGGAACACATGACGACGCCGGAGCGCAGCGGGGGTGGCGGCATGACTGAGACGGCACCGCGGTCGCCGGACGCGCTGATCGTGCTGCCGGTGCGGGGTATCGGCGAGGTGACGCCCGGCACCGCGCTCGCCGGCGTGATCTGGGACGCGGCGCCGTGGCTGCGCGACGGGGACGTCCTCGTCGTGACCAGCAAGATCGTGTCCAAGGCGGAGGGACGTCTCGTCGCCGTGCCACCCGCAGACGGGCCGGAGCGCGACGCCGCGCGCGACGCCGCGCTGGCGGCCGAGACCGCCCGCCCCGTGGCCACGCGTGGGCCGACCCGCATCGTGCAGACCCATCACGGGTTCGTGCTCGCCTCGGCGGGCATCGATGCGTCCAACGTGGACCCCAGCCACCTGGTGCTGCTGCCGGTCGACCCCGACGCGTCCGCCCGCAAGCTGCGGGCTGACCTGCGCGAACTGTCCGGCCGGGACGTCGCCGTGGTCGTCACCGACACCATGGGCCGGCCGTGGCGGCTGGGGCTCACCGACGTCGCGATCGGCGCGGCGGGGATCGCGGCGCTGCGCGACCACCGGGGCGAGGTCGACGCGTACGGCAACGACCTGTTCATCACGCAGCTCGCCGTGATCGACGAGCTGGCCGCCGCCGGCGAGCTGGTCAAGGGCAAGACCGACCAGGTCCCGGTGGCCGTGGTGCGCGGCTTCCTGCCCCGGTCCGCGGACCCGGCGCCCGACGGCGAGGGCGCCCGGCCGCTGATCCGCGACGCGGAGTCCGACCTGTTCCCGCTCGGCACCGCCGAGGCCCGCGCCGACGGCCTCCGCGCGGCCGCGACGCTGCCCGACGGCCCGCTCGTCGGCGGTGCCCCGGTCACCGACGAGGAACTCACCGCCGCGCTGGGGACCCTGCCCGACATCGGGGGCGTGCGCTGGTCCCTCGGCGGCGACGAAAGTGGTGTTGTCGGGACCGCGGAGGACGCCCTGACGCTCGGCGTGGCGGTGCACCGGCTGCGGTGTGCGCTGTGGGCCGAGGGCATCGCCAGCGCGTGGGCGCCGGGGATCGACGGTTCGGACGATGCCGTCGCCGTGCGGGTGACGGTCAGCCGCCGTGGAGCATCGCCAGACCCAGCGACGTGAGGGTGTGGACCATGGTGTGCCGGTGCCGGCGGCTGTTGACCAGGCCGGCGTTGCGCAGCACCGTGGCGTGCTGGCTGGCGGCCGCGAGGGAGACGCCCACCCGGCGGGCCAGCTCGCTGGTCGAGCACCCGCCGTTCACGGCGGCGAGGACGGCGGCGCGGTTGCGGCCCAGCAGCGCCCCGAGCTGGGCGCGCGGGTCGGCCTCGATGCCCTCCGGGTCGACCCACACCTGCGGGCGGGTGAGTGGGTAGACGAGCACCGGCGCGCGGTCCGGATCGCGCAACGTGACCGGGTACCGCCAGCAGAAGTACGACGGGACGAGCACCAGCCCGCGCCCGTCGAGGCGCAGCTCCTGCTCGACCGGGTAGTTGACGTGCAGCACGCCGTCGTCCCAGCGCATCAGCGGGCTGAGCGCGCTGAGCAGACCGACCACGCCACCGTCGAGGGCGACCTGGCCGAGCCGGGTGCGCTCGGCGTCGAAGGCCCCCGCGACGCGCGACCAGACGGGCGCCAGGACGGCGTCGTAGTAGGACCGCATGACGTCCGTGAGGGCCGTCATCGTGGCGGCGTCGCCGCGCGCCACGCCGCCGGCCGCCGTCGGCAGGACATTGCCGGCGGCGATCAGGTCGAGGTCGGCGCGCAACAGGCGTGTGGGCGTGCCGCGGATCGCCTCCAGCCCCGCGTCGAGGTCGGCGCCCACCGCGTCGGACGGCGTGAGAAAGTCCGCGAAATACCCCTGTACGGGCAACAGCGAGAAGACCAGCGAGAGTTCGCGGGGCAGGTCGCGCGACGGATCGGGCCGGGGCGCGTCGGACCGCGCCCCACGGGGCCGGGTCGGGTCGACCCGCGACAGGTACGGCCGGCGCAGCTCGGCGAGCGCGGCCGCGCGCCAGGTGCTCAGGGCCGGGTCAAGATTGCGGCCCCGCAGCCGGAACATGCTCAGCACGAGCTCCCAGATCGGGTCCGGTTCAGGCAGGACCTTGATCCGGGCGATGTCCTCCGCCGCGAAAAAGATCTTCAACATGGCCGGAACCGACTATACCGGCGACGGAGTCACCTGCGAGTTTCACGCTGAGGCGAAACGTCTCGACGGGGCGGCCGGCGGTTGGGAATGCTGACGCCGCAGGCCTCGGGGAACGGGGCCCCGCACGCCAACGGGGGATCACGGCTGTCACATCCGTGAATGCGATCGTGGGCGCCGTTCCCCGCGCCTCGTATTTGGGCGGTTACCCTGCCCTACGTGACACACCCGCTTTTCGACGACACCGTCCGCGTACTGCGGGAATGGTCTCCCGACGCGACCCGGGACAGCTTCCTCGACCTGCTCCGCGACGGGCCCGCCGCGCTGGCGCGCGCGCACCGCCCGGGGCACGTCACGGCGAGCGCCGTCGTCCTCAACGCCGACCTGGACCGGGTGCTGCTGTGCCTGCACGGGCGGTTCGGCGTCTGGGTGCAGGTGGGCGGGCACTGCGAGGTCGACGACGGCTCCCTGGCGGACGCGGCGCTGCGCGAGGCGACGGAGGAGTCCGGCATCGACGGACTGCGCGTGTCGGCGACGCCCGTCGACCTCGACATCCACCCGGTGACCTGCTCGGCCGGGCCGTCGGTGCACTACGACGTGCGGTACGCCGCCGTGGCGCCGGCCGGGGCCACCGCGAAGGTCAGCGCCGAGTCACGGGCGCTGGGCTGGTTCGCCCCGGACGACCTGCCGACGCCGCTGGCCAGCTCCACCGACCGCGCGGTGCGGGCGGCCGTGACGGCCGTCACACGTACTGGTGGTCGCCCTGCTCCTTGAGCGCGTCGACCAGGGCCTTCACGTCCTGCGCCCGGTCGCGGTGGCAGACGAGCACGGCGTCCTCGGTGTCCACGATGATGAGGTTCTCGACGCCGAGGGCGGCGATGAGGCGACCCGACTCCGGCACCACGATCAGGCCGCCCGCGTCGTGGAACAGCACCGGCGGCTCGCCCGAGTCGGTCTTCGCCGCGTTGACCACCACGTTGCCGACCTCGTCGTAGGGCTCCAGCACCTCGCCCAGGGTGTCGAAGTCGCCGACGTCGTTCCAGCCGAAGGTGCCCGGCACGGTGGCCACCAGGCCGGCGGCGGCGGCGCCCTCCATCACGGCGTAGTCGACGGAGATGCGGGTGAGCTGCGGCCACACCTCGCCGAGCACGGCGTCCTGGTGCGGGCCGCCCCACGCGGCGGCGATCTCGGTGAGGCCGTCGAAGAGGGCCGGCTGCTGACGGCGCAGCTCGGCCAGGAACACGTCGACCCGCCACACGAACATGCCGGCGTTCCACAGGTAGCGACCCGAGGAGACGTACTCCACCGCCACGTCGGGGGACGGCTTCTCGGCGAACTCCTCGACCACGCGCACCGGGCCGGGGCCGACCTCCGCGCCGCAGCGCAGGTAGCCGTAGCCGGTCTCGGGGTGGGTCGGGGTGATGCCGATCGTCATCAGCTTGCCCTCGCGGGCGCCGGCGACCGCCTCGCTGATCGTGCGCTCGAAGCTCTCCCGGTCGCGGACCAGGTGGTCGGCGGCGAACGAACCCATGATCGCGTCGGGCTCGCGGCGGCTGATCACGGCGGCGGCCAGGCCGATCGCGGCGCACGAGTCGCGCGGCGACGGCTCCACCAGGACGTTCTCCTCGGGCAGGTCGGGCAGCTGGCGACCGACCGCTGTGGCGTGTGCCACACCCGTCACCACGAGGGTCTGCTCCGGCACGGTGAGCCGGTCGAGCCGGTGCACCGTGGCCTGCAGCAGCGTCGCGGGCTCGCCCGTGAGCGCGTGCAGGAACTTGGGGCGACCCGCGCGGGAGAGCGGCCACAGGCGGGTGCCGCTGCCACCGGCGGGGATGACCACGTAGAGCAGGGGAGTCACTGGCATGCAGCAATAATGCCTGGGCGGTGTTTCGAGTGTCGAACCGTCACGCTGCGACTTTGCTCCACGTCATGACGTGCGCCTCAGCCGAGGTGTCCCAACTGAACTCCTTCGCCCGGGCGAGCCCGGCGCCGGCCAGCGAGGATCGAAGGTTCTCGTCATCGAGCAGCCGGGTCAGCGCGGCGGAGATTTCGTCGGGTTCCGGACCCGTATAGGCCACGGCGTCCCCACCGACCTCCGGCACGGACAGCCGGGGCGTGGTCAGCACCGGGGCGCCGCAGGCCATGGCCTCCAGGATCGGCAGGCCGAAGCCCTCCCCGTACGACGGGTAGGCCGCCACGAGGGCGCCGCCGAGGAACCCGGGCAGGTCCGCGAAGCGCAGGTAGCCGGGGCGCAGCACCCGCAGGCGGGACGGGACCTCCGCGACGGCCTGGTCGATCTCGTCGTCGTGGCCCTGCCCGCCGGCGATCACCAGGGCGGGCGGGTCGGACCGGTCCGTCACCGCCGACACCCAGCCGCGGATCAGGTTGGGCACGTTCTTGCGCGGCTCCTTCGCCCCGAGGAACGCCACGTACGTGGTGTCGACCAGGCCTAGCCGGGCGCGCACCCGGGCCTTCTCCTCGGCGGCCGGCGCGTGGAACGCGGCCGGGTCCACGCCGTGGTAGGCCACGTCGATGCGGGCCGGGTCGGCGTCCAGCAGCCGGATCAGCTCGTCCCGGGTCGCCTTGCTCGGCACGATCACCCGGTCGGCGCGACGCAGCGACGTCTTGATCGCCGAGCGGAAGAACGTGCGCCTGGACTTGTCGTAGTGCTCCGGCTCGGTGAAGAACGTCATGTCGTGCACGGTCACGGTCACCGGGCAGCCGGCGCGCAGCGGGCACGTGTAGAACGGCGCGTGCAGGACCTGGGCGCCCACCTGCTGGGCCAGCAGGGGCAGCCCGGTCTGCTCCCAGGCCAGCCGGGCCGGCCGGTGGGTCACCGCGGCCGGCGCCGCGATCACCTCGCCGAGATCGATCATCCGCTCGTAGCGCTCGACGTCGGCGCGCTGGCAGACCACCACGAGGTCGACGTCGCCGCTGCGGCCGAGGGCGCCGAGCAGCCCGTCCACGTACCGGCCCACGCCGCCGCGGTCCGCCGGCACACTCGTGGCATCGACGAGCACGCGTGGCTTCTGTACGGCAGTCACAGGGGCTCTCCCGGTCTCGAACGACAGGTGCACCAACCAACGGGCAAGCCTACGCCCGATTCATGACCCGGCGATGCCCACGACGCGGCATACCGACACATCGAACACCGACGGGTTTACGACCGCATTCTGCGCGGCGTGTCCGCGCCGGCGTCGCACCGGCGGTCCGCCCGGTACCGTCGTTGTCCTATGACCGACGAACGACCTGCGCCGGCCGTGCGCACCGTGCCCGCCGCCCTGGCCGCCGCCGTGGCCGCCGATCCGACCCGGCCGCTGCTCACCTTCTATGACGACGCCACCGGCGAGCGGACGGAACTTTCGGGAGCGACGCTTTCCAACTGGATCTCAAAGACGGCCAACCTGCTCATCGACGGCTGCGGCCTGTCCCCCGGCGACGTGGCCGCCGTGCGCCTGCCGGCGCACTGGCAGACCGCCGCGGTGCTGCTGGGCGCCTGGGCGGCGGGCCTCGCGATAGACCCGGGGAGTACGTCGGGAAGCCCCGCGACCGACGCTGGCACGACCGCCGGCGGCACGGCCGACGGGCGCGCGGCCGATGTCGCGTTCGTCGCGGCCGACCGGGTCGGCGGGGCGCCGACCTCCGCGTCCGACGTGTTCGTGCTGGGCCTGGCCCCGATGGCCATGCCGATGCGCCCCGCCCCGCCGCCCGGCACGGTCGACTACGTCGCCGAGGTGCGCGGCCACGGCGACCACTTCGCCCCGCGCGCCCCCACGAACCCCACGGCCCCCGCCCTGGGCCCGGCCACCCACGAACAGGTGATCGCGACGGCGGCCGACCGCGCTTCAGCGGCCGGCATCGCCCCCGGCGACCGCGTCCTGATCGACGCCGACGCCCTCCCCGACCCCCAGGACTGGCTGCTCACCCCCCTGGTCGCCGGCGCCACGATCGTCCTGGTCCGCCACGCGACGACGGACGGGAGTGTCACCGAGCGCCGCATCGCCGCGGAGCGCGTCACCCGCCGCCTGCCCGCCGGATAACCGCAGAACCCGCAAGTCATGTCGCCTCGCGGGGTTCAGGCTGGGCCGGTGAACGCCTCGAATGCGGCCAGGGAGGTGGGGTTGGCCAGCGCGCCCGTTGCCGCCGCGACCGCGACCGGCGTGCCGGTGAGGATGCGCTTCACAGGGACCTCCAGCTTCTTGCCCGACAGGGTGCGGGGGACGGCCGGCACCTGGTGGATCTCGTCGGGCACGTGGCGGGGCGACAGTGACGACCGGAGCGCGTGCCGGATCTGCCCCCGCAGGTCGTCGTCGAGCGTCGCGCCGGGCGCCGGGACCACGAAGAGCACGAGGCGGTCGGCGTCGACGTCGAGGTGCACGACGAGGGAGTCAGCCACCGTCGGGAGGGCCTCGACGACCGCGTAGAACTCGCTGGTGCCCAGCCGTACACCGCCGCGGTTGAGGGTGGCGTCGGAGCGGCCCGTGATCTGGCAGGTGCCGCGCGAGGTGACGGTGATCCAGTCACCGTGCCGCCACACGCCCGGGAACGTGTCGAAGTAGGCGTCGCGGTAGCGCTCACCGGAGTCGTCGCCCCAGAAGCCGACCGGCATGCTGGGCATCGGCGCGGTGATGACCAGCTCGCCGAGCTCGTCGACGAGCGGCTCGCCGGCCGGCGAGTACGCCTCGACGCGGGCCCCCAGGCACCGGCAGGAGATCTCCCCGGCCCACACCGGGACCAGCGGCGCCCCGCCGACGAACCCGGTGCACATGTCCGTCCCGCCGGACAGCGACTGCAGCTGCGCGGTCGCCGACACGTCGGAGTACACCCAGGTGAAGCCCTCGACGGGCAGCGGCGCGCCGGTCGAGCCGATGCCCCGCACCCGCGACAGGTCGGCGATCGAGCGCGGCGACAGGCCGGCCTTGCGGCACGCCATGAGGAACGGCGCCGACGTGCCGAAGAACGTGACGCCCGCGTCGGCGGCCAGCCGCCACAGGGCGCCCAGGTCGGGCGCCGCCGGGTCGCCGTCGAACAGCACGATCGCGGCGCCCACGGCCGGCGCGGACGCCACGTAGTTCCACATCATCCAGCCCGTGGTGGTGAACCAGAAGAACCGGTCGCCGGGGCCGAGGTCGTGGTGCAGGGCCAGCATCTTGAGGTGTTCGAGCAGGATCCCGCCGTGCCCGTGCACGATCGGCTTCGGCAGCCCGGTGGTCCCCGACGAGTACAGCACGTACAGCGGGTGGTCGAACGGGACCGGCTCGTAGGCCATCGGCTCGTCGGTGTCCGCCGCGAGGTCCGCCCAGGCCAGCGCGCCGTCCGGCGCGTCACCCTCCACATACGACACAAACACCGTGTGTACGAGCGACGGCAGCGCGGCGCGCACCTCGGCCACCTCGGCGCGCCGGTCGACCGTCTTCGCGCCGTAGCGGTAGCCGTCAACGGCCAGCAGCACGGTCGGCTCGATCTGCCGCCAGCGGTCCACCACGCTGCGCGTGCCGAACTCGGGCGCGCAGGACGAGAACGTCGCCCCGAGGCTCGCCGCCGCGAGCATGAGCACGTACGTCTCGGGGATGTTGGGGGCGTACGCGGCCACCCGGTCGCCGCGCGTGACGCCGAGGCGGCGCAGTCCCGCCCGTACTCTGCGCACCTGGTCGCGCAGTTGCGCGGCGCTGAGGCTGACCGCGGACCTGGACTGGGAGTAGGCCAGCACGACCGGGTCGTCGTCAGCGAAGCCGGGCAGGCGCAGCACGTGCTCGGCGTAGTTGAGGGTGGCGCCGGGGAACCAGCGGGCGCCGGGCAGGCCGCCCTCGACGACGGCGCGCGGCGGGGTCGCGGACGCGACGCCGAAGTAGTCCCAGATCGACTGCCAGAAGCCGGACAGGTCGGTGACCGACCACAGCCACAGCTCCTCGTAATCGGCGGCCGTGACGCCGCGGGTCGCGCGCAGCCAGCGCAGGTAATCGCCTATTCGCGAGGTTTGCCCGACATCGGCGGGCGGTCGCCACAGCACGGCCGGCGGCTCGGGGGTGGTCGACGTTGACACACTCATCGGCACATTGTGCAGGTCGCGGGCCTGGGCCGGGGATAGTGGTGCGCCGGGCGGTCGACGGATGCCGGCGGAGGTCCGGACACGCTACGGTGCAGGGCGTCGCCTTTCACTGAGGAGTGTCCATGCGCCACCTGCTGAGCCTCCTGCTGGCGGTCGTTCTGACCCCGGTGGTTTTCCTCGCGTCCGGGTACGGCTCGATGAAGTTCGCCGAGGCCGTGGCGACCGACCGGGTGGTGCCGACGTTGCTGGCGCTGGCCGCGATCGTGGTCGCCGCCGTCGCCTACGGCATCCTGATCCTGGCCCGGCTCTCCCCCGTCGGCACCGTGCTGTCCGGCCTCCTCCTGCTCGGGGTCATCGGCTGGGCCATGGTCGACGAGGTCAGCTACGTGGAAACGGTCCCGAACAACCTGTTCGGGCAGCGTGGGCTGTTCACGGCGCCGGTCAACGCGATGACCGGCATCCTCGGGCTGGTGCTGCTGTTCACCATCGCGAGCCCGCGCCGCTGGCGCCGGTACGCCAACCCGGCGGCGGCCGTCGCCGGGCCGGTCTCCGCCGCGCCGACCTACCCGACGCCGGATTCCTCGGCGCCGACCTACTCCCCCGCCTACACGCCCACGCTGTACTCGCCGTATCCGCCGGTGTCGCCGACGTCGTCGGGTGGGCTCGGGGACGCGGACACCAAGGTCGACGACGCGGCCGGCGACGAGAACACCGTGGCGAACCCGAAGCCGACGTTCCCGTCCACCTCGCCGTACGGCTCGCCGCCGGTGCCCACCCAGTCGTCATCGCCGGAGAACTGGCCCCGCCCGCTCAACTGACGGGCACGGTGCGAAGTTGACGGGGTCGGTTCGAAGTTGACGGGGTCGGGCAGAGTGACGNCAATGCGGTCACCTCGCGAAGCGGGGTGACCGCATGAGCGAGCGGAGCGAGCGAATCATCAGCTCAGGTATCAATGCGGGCACCTCGCGAAGCGGGGTGACCGCATGGAGTTGACCGACACCAGCGGCATGCTCAACCTCATCTGCGGGCTCGGCATCCTTGTGGGCACGCTCGGGGTGATCCTGCCGTTCGTCCCGGGGCTGCTGCTGTGCTGGGCCTCGGTGCTGGTCTGGGCGATCCTCGCCGAGGGGGGCACGGGCAAGTGGGTCGTGCTCGGCATCTGCACGGTGATCGCGCTCCTCGGGTCGATCCTGAAATGGGTGCTGCCGGGTCGCGACCTCAAGAAACGCGGCGTACCCGCGCTGGCCATGCTCGCCGGCGGCGTGCTCGGCATCGTCGGGTTCTTCGTGGTGCCGGTCGTGGGGCTGCCGCTCGGCTTCGTGCTCGGCGTGTTCCTCGCCGAGCTGGCCCGGCACAAGGTGGCCGGGCCGGCGTGGCAGGCGACCAAGCACGCGCTGCGCGCGACGGGCTTCTCGCTCATCATCGACATCGACGCGTGCCTGCTCATCGGGGCCGTCTACCTCGGCGGCCTGCTCATCCTCAGCTGATCCGGGCCGTTGTCAGCGCACCCTGGTGCCGGGCGGCAGGACGTCCACGACGCCGGGCAGGCCCGCGACCGCGGCGCGGATGTCGTCGTACCCGAAGCTGGTCTTCATCCGCACCCAGAAGTAGCGGCCGAGCGTGAGGTCGACGGTCGCCGGCGCCGAGGACGGACACCCGAGCGGGCCGCCCGCGACGGCCGGGCCGTCGTTGAATTCGGCCGATTCCACCTGGGACGTCGCGCGCAGCGCCGCGTCGATGGCCGTCCGCTGGCTTTGGGTGATGTTCCAGGTGACGCGCACGATGGCCGAGAAGTCGTCGATAGCGGCTCCGGTGTCGCACGGCCGGTTAAGGAACTGGCCGATGGTGTCGGGCTCGCTGCGGTCCGGGAAGAGCGCGAGCAACCCGTTGCGGACCGCCTCGATGTCGCCGTCGCCCACGTCGACGAGCACACTCGCGAGGTCGGTGTTCCCGTCGCACCGCTCGATGGTCCCGAACGGCTCCGACGTCACCACCGTCACGGACACCACGCCGGGGACCCCGCGGATCCAGGCGAGATCGTCCTCTGTCGGGCGGCCGTGCCAGTCCATGACGATCATCGCGCTGCCCGGCCGCAGGTTCGAGGTGCGGACGCGCACGGTCCAGTCGCAGGTCGGGGCCGGGGTGGCGACCCGGGACGCCACCGGGCCGGCGGTCGAACCGCCGCCGACGGGCACCCCCGCCACGCTCACCGCCACCGCGCCGCTCACCGCCGTGACCGCCACCGTGGCGACGGCCGAGTACTGACGGCGGCGGCGCTGGTCGCCGCGGGCGCGCACCGTCGACGGGGACGCGAGCCGCACGCTGGTGAGGTCGACACTCATGTCCCGCAGGGCGTCACGGATATCAGGCACCGACGGTCTCCTTCTCAGTGGTGGGTTCGCCCAGCGCGGCCGCGAGCGCGGTGCGGGCCCGGTGCAGATGTGACTTCACGGTGCCGACCGGCATGCCCAGGCTCGCGGCGATGTCGGCGACCGGTTGCTCGTAGAGGTAGTGCAGAACCACGACGCGGCGTTGCGCCTCGGGCAGGGCGCGCACGGCGGCGATCACGGCGACCCGGTCGGGGCCGGGGCCGGGCACGGGGTCGCTGGGGCCGTGGCGGGTGAACGCCGCCAGGCGCCGCTTCGCGGCACGCCACCGGCTCGCAGCGAGGCGCCAGGCGACGAGCCTGACCCATCCCTCCGGGTCCTCGTAGACGGAGATCGTCGACCAGCGCTGCCACGCGCGGGCGTACGCCTCCTGCACCACGTCCTGCGCGTCGCCCAGGTCGCCGCAGACGGCGTACACGTGATGCAGCACGCGCCGCGCCGTGGCCGTGTAGAACGTGTCGAACCCGGCTGTGTCCCGCGTGTCCCCCATGCCACCGTCCCTTCGGGGTCGCCACAGACAGACACTCCGCGGCGACCCCGGAGGTTGCGGCGACTACGGCGTCGTGGGGGCCGGCTTCGGCGCCAGCGGGCTGCGGCCGGCCGACAGGGCGAAGTAGAGCACCCCGGCGACGATCACACCAATGAACCAGGTGTACGGGCCCAGCGTCGCGGCGTACCCGGACGGGCCGTAGGTGGGCAGGATCGAGGAGAAGACGGCCGCGATGCCGGCGGCCACGAAGGCGCGGATGTTCCAGCCGCCCTGGAAGCGGAACTCGCCGTCCTCGCGGTAGAGGTCTGCCACGTTGAGCTGGGCGCGACGGATCAGGTAGTAGTCGACGATGAGCACGCCGAAGATCGGACCCATGGTGGAGCCGATCGCGTTGACGAAGCTCGGCGCGTTGTCCCACGGGTGCCAGGGGTAGAGCACGAGCGCGATCACCGCGGCGATGAGGCCACCGCGCTTGAAGTCGACGTACTTCGGCGCCACGTTGGCGAAGTCGTACGCCGGGCTGACGAAGTTGGCGACCACGTTGATGCCGAGCGTGGCCACGGCGAACGTCAGCGCCGCGAGCAGCACCAGGAACACGTTGTCGAACTTCGCCGAGATCTCGGCGGGCTCCAGGATGACCTGGCCGTACACCCTGGCGGCGGCCGACGTGGTGAGCGCGGCCACCAGGGAGAACAGGATGAGATTGACCGGCAGGCCCCAGATGTTGCCTTTGCGCAGGGCCCTGGCGTCCGGGGTGAACCGGGCGAAGTCGCAGAAGTTGAGGAACAGCGCGGCGAAGTAGGTGACCCAGGTGGCCGCGATCGCCGCGATGGCCGCGAGCGATCCGGGCGCCACGTCGAGGCCGGTCGCGCTCCTGGCGAGCGCGGCCAGGTCGGCGGGGGCCATGTCGACGGCGAAGGACAGGGAGCCGGCCTTGACCGACAGCACGACGGCGAGCAGCAGCATCATCAGCCAGACGGCCGGACCGGCGAAGTCCTGGAAGCGACGCACCGTCTCCATGCCCTTGCTGATGATGAGCAGTTGGGCCGCCCACACGCCGAGGTAGCAGACCACCTCCAGCCCCGAGTGGTCGAACAGGTGCGTGGACTCGTGGAACCCGCGCGGGCCGTCGTAGCGGGCCAGGAACGCGACGATGGCGCCCGCCGCCGCGCTGGTCTGCGCGCCGTACCAGAAGGTGGCCACGACGGCCCGCACCAGCGCGGGCACGTTGGCCCCGAACGTGCCGAACGAGGCGCGGGCCAGCACCGGGTACGGCACGCCGGTGCGCACGCCGGCGATGCCGACGAGGGTCATCAGCCAGTAGATGATCAGCGAGCCGACGGCGATGCCGACGAGGAACTTGAGCGTGTTGCCGGCGACCAGGAACAGGCTCGCGGCCAGAAAGTACCCGTAGAGGCTGTGAACGTCGGATGTCCACACGTTGAAGATGCTGAACGCGCCCCACCTACGCTCGGTGGCGGGCGCGAGGTCGTCGTTGTAGAGCCGGGGCGAGGCGTCACCCGGGGCTTCGGTGGTGGTCACGGATCCCTCCTCGCGTCGGAGCGAACGTGACCTTCATTGAAAAACTCTGATCTCCGGGGCGGGCACCGACAGCACCGAGCAGGGGCGCGTGATGTGGGCCCGAGTCAAGGGACGCACGGAGAACGCGCTGCTCGCCATGCCGCTGGAGGCGTTCATGTTCCGGCCCGGGGTCATCCAGGCGCGGCACGGCGAGCGGCCCCGGGTCCGGTCTTTCCGGCTGCTCTACACGGTGTTGGTCCCGCTGATGGCGGCGCTGCGGTGGCTGCTGCCGAACCAGGTGACCACGACGGAGCACATCGGCCGCGCGATGATCAACATTGCGGCCGACGGGTGGCCGACGAAGGTCCTGGACGCGCGCGCCATCAACACCGCGGCCAACCTGTCCTAGCGGTCACGATCGGTTCGGCGTGACCAGGCCCGTCTCGTAGGCGACGACGACCGCCTGGACGCGGTCGCGCAGGCCGAGTTTGGCGAGGATGCGGGCGACGTGCGTCTTGACGGTCGCCTCGGACAGGTGCAGCGCGGCGGCGAGTTCGGCGTTGCTCAACCCCTGCGCCAGCAGCCGCAGGACCTCCAGTTCGCGTGGGGTCAGCGCGGACAGGTCGCGGTGCAGCGCGGCGGCCTCGGCGCCGCGGCTGGCGAAGCGTTCCACGAGCCGGCGGGTGATCGCGGGCGCCAGCAGCGCGTCCCCGGACCGGACCAGCTGCACGGCCGCGACCAGGTGCTCCGGGCTGACGTCCTTGAGCAGGAAGCCGCTGGCACCCGCGGACAGCGCGGCGTACACGTAGTGGTCGAGGTCGAACGTGGTCAGGATGATGACGCGGGGTTCGCCCGCGGCACCGGTGAGGATGCGCCGGGTGGCCTCCAGGCCGTCCATCTCCGGCATCCGGATGTCCATCAGCACGACGTCGGGCACGGTGCGCCGGACCGCCTCGACGGCCTCGATGCCGTTGGTCGCCTCCGCCACCACGTCGATCCCGTCGGCCGCGAGGATCATCCGGAACCCGGTGCGCACCAGCGCCTGGTCGTCGGCGATGACGACGCGCAGCGGCGTACTCACGGGGACTCCAACGGGATCGTCGCGGTGACGCGCCAGCCGCCGCGCAGGCGCGACCCGGCCCGCAGGGTCCCGCCGTAGACGGCGAGGCGCTCGCGCAGGCCGATCAGTCCGTGACCGTCGCCCGTGGTGGCTGACGCGCCCGGCGTGCCGCCGGTGTCGGTGACCTCGACCCGCAGCTGGTCGGCGTCGTAGGCGACGAGGACCGCCGCCCGCGCGCCGGCGGCGTGCTTCACCGTGTTCGTCAGCGCCTCCTGGACCACCCGGTAGGCGGTCAGCTCCACGCCGGGCAGCAGGTCCACCGGCTGGCCGGTCACGGTCAGCTCGACCGCCGTGCCGGCGTCGCGAACGCGCTGGACCAGCGCCTCCAGGCGGTCCAGGCCCGGCTGCGGGGTGAGGTCGGCCGCCCCGGCCGGGTCCGGGCCCTCGCTGTCCATGGTGAGCAGCCCCATCACGTGGCGCAGCTCGGCCATGGCCGCGCGCCCGCCGGCCTCGACCGCGAGCATCGCCTCGCGGGCCTGGTCGGGGGTGGCGTCCATGGCCCTGCGGGCGGCGCCGGCCTGGATCACCATGACGCTCACGTTGTGGGTGACCACGTCGTGCAGCTCCCGGGCGATCCGGGCGCGCTCGTGCTCGGTCGCCCGGCGCAGCGCCTCCGCCTGCTCGCTCTCCAGCGCGTCGGCGCGCCGTTTCCACCGGCGCAGCCCGCTGGCCACCACCGCGATCGGGATCAGGATCAGGAACGGGACCGCGTCCACCGGGACGGTCGGCACCGCCGACTCCTGCACCCCGGCGTACAGCAACGCCGCCACCGGCACGCTGACCAGCGCGGGTATCCAGTACGGACTGTAGACGGCGGCCGTGTAGGCGCAGATGACGCAGGCGTAGAAGGACACCCGCACGACGGCGTCGAAGTCCGTCACGAACGGGACCGTGCCGAGCACGACCCACAGCATCGCGAGCGGGTACCGCCGGCGGAACACCAACGGCAGCACGACCAGCGCCAGCACGAACACCGTCGCGGTGGTCCGGTCGTGGTCGATCGGCAGGAACGGCTCCGGCACCGGCCGGGCGGCCGGCGGAACCGGCGGGACGGGAGGGGTCGGCGGGGCGACCGGATCGAGCGGCTCCGGGACGTAGGGCACCATGGTCGTCCGCTGCGGGCTGTCCCCACCGTCGCCCTGCGCGACCGCGGCGAGCAGCAGCGCCAGCGCCACCAGCGCGTCGAAGAGCTGACCGCGCCACGACAGGGGCGGCAGCGTGCCGGACGGGGCCAGCAACCGCCGGACCCGCTCGCGTAGCCGACCGATCACCTCGCCATTCTCGCCGACCGCCCTGGCCAGCGACGTCCGCCCAGCTGACCATCCGGCTACGCCGGGGGACTACACCGCGGGGATGACGCCGGGGTGCCTCATTCCGCCGCGGTACGGGATATGGCTCCGGCTGCCGACGCGCGCGACCACCGCGCGGACCTAGCTTCAACCGCGCCGGAAAGGGACGAATCAAAGGAGACCCACCATGGCCGTACCCGTGATCGAACTGAGCGACGTGAGCCGCAGATACGACGGAGGCCCGCCCGCACTGGACGGCGTATCGCTCACCGTCCACGCGGGTGAGTCGGTCGCCGTCCTGGGTCCGTCCGGGAGCGGCAAGTCGACCCTGCTGAACCTGGTCGCCGGCCTGGACCGGCCGAGCAGCGGCACGGTGACCGTGGACAGCACCCGCGTCGACCAGTTGGGCGAGGCCGGCGCCGCCCGGTACCGGCGGGCCAGGATCGGCATGGTGTTCCAGTTCTTCAACCTGCTCGACGACCTGACCGTGGCCGACAACGTCATGGTGCCGGCGCAGGTGGCCGGGATGGGCCGGGCAGCCGCCGCCCGCCGGGCGGCGGAACTGCTCGGCGCGCTCGGGGTCGCCCGGCACGCCGACGCCTACCCCGGGCGCCTGTCCGGCGGCGAGCGCCAGCGTGTCGCGGTCGCCCGGGCGCTGATGAACCGGCCGCCGCTGCTGCTGGCCGACGAGCCCACCGGCGCCCTCGACACCGGCTCGGGCGAGGAGGTCCGCAAGCTGCTCAACGACCTGCACGCCGACGGCCAGACGATCGTCCTGGTCACGCACGACCTGGTGCTCGCGCAGACGTGCGCGACCCGCACCATCCAGCTCGTCGACGGCAAAATCGCCAGCGACACGGGTGCGGCCCAATGAGCGCGCTGGGTCGCGTGGTCCGCTCCGGGGTGGGGCGGCGGCGGGTCCAGACCGTCGTCATCGCCCTGGTCGTGCTGGTCGCGGTGGCCGCGGCCGTGCTCGGCGGGTCCCTGATGGTCGCCTCCACCGCGCCCTTCGACCGGGCCTTCGCCCAGCAGCACGGCGCGCACCTGACGGCGCAGTTCGACGCGGCGAAGGTGACCGCCGATCAGTTGGCGGCGACCGCGAAGGCCAGCGGCGTGACGGCGGCGGCCGGCCCGTTCCCGACCGCGGCGGTCAACCCGGTCGACGATCACGACCGGCCGCTGCCGCCGATCACCATCGCCGGCCGGGCCGTCCGGGACCTGCCGGTGGACGCGGTCACGCTGGCCGCGGGGCGGTGGGTGTCCGGCCCCGGTGAGATCGTCCTGCACACCGACGGCCGGCTGCCGCCCGGCCTGCAACCGACCGTCGGCGACGTGGTGACCCTGCCGGACCTGCCCGGCAGCCCGAGGCTCACGGTCGTCGGCCTGGCCCGGTCGGTCAGCGAGACCGCGGGCGGCTGGGTGGTCCCGGAGCAGATCGCGGCGTTGACGCCGACCGGTGCGGTGGCCGCCTACCAGATGCTCTACCGCCTCGCCGCCGCCGACACCGACGCGCAGGTCGACGCCGCGCGCGCCGCGGTGCAGGCCGGCGTGGCGGCGGGTGCGCTGACCGGCGCCCGGTCCTGGCTCACCGTACGGCTGCACAGCGTCGGCAACAGCATCCTGTTCGTGCCGTTCCTCATCGCGTTCGGCGTGCTGGGCGTGCTCATGGCGGTGCTGATCATCGGGAACGTGATCGCCGGCGCGGTCAGCACCGGCACCCACCGCATCGGCATCCTCAAGGCCCTCGGGTTCACACCCCACCAGGTGGTACGGGCGTACACCGCCCAGGCGCTCATCCCCGCCGCCACGGGCGCCGGACTCGGGGTCGTGGCCGGCAACCTGCTGGTCGTTCCGGTGCTGTCGCAGACCAACAAGATCTACGGTACGTCCGATTCCGGGGTCACGCCGTGGGTCAACGTCGTGGTGCTCGCCGGGGCGCTGGTCCTGGTGTCCCTGACCGCCTGGGCGGCGGCCTCGCGGGCCGGCCGCCTGCGCACCGTCGACGTCCTCGCCGTCGGGCGTACGCCGGGGCCGGGCCGCGGACAGTGGGCGGCCCGGTTGACGTCGCGCCTGCCGCTGCCCCGGCCGGTGACGCTCGGGCTGGCCCACCCGTTCGCCCGCGTCCTGCGGACGGCGACGATCGTCGCGGCGATCGCGTTCGGCACCGCCGCGGCGACGTTCGCGGTCGGACTCGGTTCCTCCCTGAACGAGATCCAGGCGACGGAGGACCACGGCGACGTCGCCGTCATGGCGGGCGGGCCGCCCACCGAACCGAAGCCCGGGGAGGCGCCCCGGATGATGACGCCGCCGGAGCCGCCCGACCCGGTCGCGGTCGTCAAGGCGATCACCGCGCAGGCGGGGACCAGCGGGTACAGCGGCAGCGCCATGACCGAGGTGACCGTCGCGGGGCTCACCGGCCCCGTGGAGGCACACGCGTTCATCGGCGACAACTCCGCCTACGGCTACCGGATGATCTCCGGGCGGTGGTTCAGCCAGCCCAACGAGATCGTCGTGGCCACCCCGTTCCTGACCGCCACCCACACCAGGGTCGGCGACACGATCGCGCTCACCGACCACGGCACACAGCTGCGCGTGCGCATCGTGGGCGAGGTCTTCAACACCGAGGACCGGGGGATGGAGGTCGTCACCGCCCTCACGACGCTGGCCGCCGCGGAACCGGACCTGCGGCCGTTGACCTACGACATCACGCTCAGGCCCGGCGTCGACCGGGAGGCCTACGTCGCGGGGCTCAACGCCGCGCTGTCGGGGGCGGCTACCGCGGTGATCGCGGAGGAGGGCACCGACGAGGTCATCATCATTATCAACTCCCTGGCCGGGCTGCTGACCGTGCTGCTGCTGACCGTGGCCGCGCTCGGGGTGCTCAACCTGGTCGTCCTGGAGACCCGCGAGCGCGTACACGACCTGGGTGTGCACAAGGCGTTGGGGATGACGCCACGGCAGACGATCGCGATGGTCATCGCCTCGGTCGTGGTCACCGGACTGATCGGCGGGGTCGTCGGCGCGCCCGTCGGCGTGTTCCTGCAGCGGTTGGTGGTGACCGGGATGGCCGGGTCGGCCGGCTTCCGGCTGCCCGACTCGGTGGTCGACATCTACCACCCCGCCGAACTGGCGCTCTTCGGACTGGGTGGCCTGGCGATCGCGGTGCTCGGCGCGCTCCTGCCCGCGGTCTGGGCGTCCCGGGTCCGCACCGCCACCGCCCTGCGCACCGAATAGGACGCCGGCCGGGCGCCGCGCGGTCGTGCGCGGCGCCCGGCTGACCGGGCCGGCTACGGGGCAACCCGGACGGGGTCGTGCGGGTACATTGGCCGGTCCGGACACGAGGGGATACGCCGATGTACCAACGCCTGCGCCGATCGCCGCTGTTGAGCCGGCTCCTCAGCCCCGCCGGCCTGGTCCTCGCGGCGCTGCTGTTCGGCCTGCCGTTCCTGGCCGTCGGCTGCGACCGGCCCGAGCAGCGGGGATGGCTGACCTACTCGGGCGCCGACCTGGTCACGAACGGGGCACCGACGGTTGAGAAGTGGACGCCCCAGGACGGGGAGATGTCCTACGAGGACCGCAGCGCGGCTGAGGACATGTTCGACATCGACGTGTCCGTCAACGCGATCCTGGCCAGCGCACAGCCATGGTCCATCCTGGCGGTGGGGATGATCGCGTTCGGCATCGTCGCCGGCCTCGCCCTGCGTCCGGCGCGGCTCAGGATGATCGCGGGCGCGGCGGCCGCGCTGAGCGCCGCGGTGGCCCTGTTGATCGCCGTTCTGTGGGCGCAGGGCGACATAGCCGAGCATCTGATCACCGCGGCGACGGACTTCTACGGCTCGCCGGTCAGCCTCGACTCGGCCCGCGAGTTCGTGCCCATCCGGTACGGGTTCTGGGTCACGTTCGGCCTCCTGATCTTCATCGGCCTCAGCAACGTGTACTTCTCCGTGCCCGGCCGGCAGCCGCCACCGGATGTCGGCGGCGCTTCGCCAACCTCGGTCGAGGACCCGGAGCAGTCGGCCTAGACGTGATCGGCTGGCGATGTCTGCAGCAGCCAGGCCAGCGGCATCTTGGCCGCTTCTTCGTAGGCGCCTGCCGCGCCGAGCCGGTAGAGGGTCACGGTCTGGGCCACGTCCCGGGCGACCGTCCAGTACTGCGGAATGCCAGCAGCGGCGTACTCCGCGACCTTGGCGACCTGGTCGATGGACTCGGAGCCGCGCGACATGATCTCGATCACCAGGATCAGGTCGGTCACGTCCAGCCAGACCGCGTCCGGCTGGGCCCGGGACCAGACGGTCAGGTCCGGAATGCGGCCGCCATCGCCGTCCGGCCCGGGAATACGGACGCCGGCAGCCTGCATCAGCTGGTCCGCCGGCCACCCGGCAAGGCCGAACCAGAGCGTGAGGCGCGTAGCGATGACAGCATGCTGACTGTCCGGGGGCGGCACCACGGAGAGCACTCCCTCGGGGCTCGTCTCATACCGGCGTCCATGGGTGTCGGCCGAGGTCATGGCGGCCAGATCAGCGAGCGTGATGACGGCTGGCATGTGCCTGCCGACGGCCTCCGCGCTCATGCGGTCATGGTACTTCCCCCGATCGGCGTGCGCCCGGACTGAGCAGCCCGCCTGACCTGAAGAACGACCGTTTTCTCCGCCCGCGGACGGGTGGGGTTCGGGCCCGCGTGCCGATGAACGGCCAGGGCCATGAGGGCGACCATCGGACGACACGCCAGCCCTCACCACGAATGGACCCCACCATGACCGCCCCCGCGAGGAGACAGTGGCCCGTGCCGGCCGCGCTCATCCTGCTCGCCGCCGTACCGGTGATCGCCGGTGCGGCCCGCGTGACCCAACTGAGCGCCGGCGCCGAGATCACCCCGGACAACGCGCGCTTCTTCGCGTCCCCCGTGCCCGTCGTCGCCCACATCGTCAGCGCCACCGTGTTCTGCGTGCTGGGCGCGCTGCAGTTCGTGCCCAGCCTGCGCCGGCGCCCCTGGCACCGGATCTCCGGCCGGTTCGTGCTGCCCTGCGGGCTCGTCTCCGCGCTGAGCGGGCTCTGGATGACCGCGTTCTACCCGAAGCCACCCCACGACGAGCTGCTCAACGTGCTGCGCTTCGGGTTCGGCGGGGGCATGGTCGCGTGCCTGCTGCTCGGCTTCGCGGCCGTGCGGCGCCGGGACTTCGACCGCCACCGGGCCTGGATGATGCGCGGGTACGCCATCGGCATCGGCGCGGGCACGCAGGTGTTCACCCTCGGCCCACTGCTGCTCCTGGAGTACCAGTACGGGCTCCCCCGGGCCCTGGGGCACGCCGCCGGCTGGCTGATCAACCTGGCCGTCGCGGAGTGGTTCATCCGCCGCCGCCCGGCACGGGTCTTGGCCGTGGCCAGCGCGTGAGCCGGCCAGCACGACGCTGTCCGCGGCCGGTTCGGCGGACACGATGCCGAGCTTGAACGGGTACGGCGGGGCCGCCCAGCCCTGCGACGGTAGCGCCGCCGCGAGCGACCCGGGAATGAATGTGCGCCGACCGGGCTTCGTCACGCAGCACACGGTGACACGCGCGCGACGCCCGAACGGCCCCTGAGGGTTCGCCGAACGACCGCCCGATGAAACCGGATACCGCCGATCGCCTCACCCGGGCTCCCGACACCCCGTCACGGGCGGCCACATGTGCGCATGTGGCGGGCGTCGTGTGGTCGACCCCGCCACGTGCTCACATCTGGCGACAGAAACGTCGCGATCGCTCGCCAGCTGTGCACTTCTAGCGAGCGACCGGGCGAACGGCCCGCCAACTGTGCACCGTTGGCAAGGTCGTCGGCTGCGCTACCCGCCACATGCGCACGGTGGCGGGTTCAGGCGCACTCGACCTCGCCAACTGTGCGCTGCTGGCGTCCGGCGGGCGCCGCGTACCCTCGCCTACCGGCGGAGTACGAGCGGTCCCTTGCGGGCGATGTCGCCGAGCGGGACCGGGACGAGCCGACGGAACGCCTCAGCGAAGAAGCCGACCTCGTCCCGGTAGGTGTTACCGGTCGAGGACATCTCGGCGCCGCGTCGTTCAAGCGTGGCCAGCACCCGCCGCTCCAGGTCCCCATCGCCCAGGTGGCGAGCGACGATCAGGGCCTCCACCAGGGCACGCGCACCCCCGGACGGCGACAGAGTCCGGCAACTGCCCCGCACCACGATGCCCTCATCCAGCAGCAACCCGGCAAGGTCCCGGGGATCGCGGCAGAAGCCCAGCGCGTCTGGCACGCTTTCGCGGAATTCGCTCACCAGCAGCGGGTCGAGGCGTTCGAGCGAGCTCGGCCACCGGTAGCCCTCGTGGTGAGCGCCGGCACTCCGCGGCACGATCTCGACGCGCAGGCCGCCCCACCGCGGCCGCAGCATCGGATCGAACGTGTCGTCGGCAATCTCGACGTACCAGTGCAGGCGCCACCGGTCGTGCTTGCCGGTCTGGACGACGACCCGCCGGACGAGCCCGTCGCCGCGCACGACATGCGCAGTGCCACCCTCCACCGCCGCGGGCTCCCCCAGGCCCGCCCGATCCACCAGGGCCTGCACGGCCACCGACGCCGACAACCGTGCCACGGCCCGACCCCACCTTCGTCGGAACGCGGAACCAGGAGTCCCGCAGTCCAAGATTCCGATTTTCTGTACGAGAGTGCAGCTGGGCTGCACTCTGGCACACGAAACGCCGATCTTCACGACACGTGCAGGGCGATATGTCGCTTTCCGGGCCGCCGGCACTGCACATCCGCACCGCGTTCAGCGATCATGAGCCGGCACGCGCCGGCGACGGTTGATCGAACTACACGTTCGTACGGGAGACGACGATCTCCACACCGGCACGCCGGGCACCCGGACCGTCACCGACGCCGGAACGCTCAGATCATGCCCTTGAGCAGCTGCCGGGCCATCACGATGCGCTGGACCTGGTTCGTGCCCTCGTAGATCTGGGTGATCTTGGCATCGCGCATCATGCGTTCGACCGGGAAGTCGCGGGTGTAGCCGTAGCCGCCGAGGAGCTGGACGGCGTCGGTGGTGATCTCCATGGCGGCGTCGGAGGCGAAGCACTTCGCCGCCGCGCCGAAGTAGGTGAGGTCGGCGTCGCCGCGCTCGGAGCGGGCGGCCGCGGCGTAGGTGAGCTGGCGGGCGGCCTCCAGCTTCATGCCCATGTCCGCGATCATGAACTGCACGCCCTGGAAGTCGGCGATCGGCCTGCCGAACTGGCGGCGCTCGCGGACGTAGCCGCGCGCCACGTCGAGGGCGCCCTGCGCCACGCCGACGGCCTGGGCGGCGATCGTCACCCGGGTGTGGTCCAGCGTCCTCATGGCGATCCTGAAGCCCTCGCCGGGGCCGCCGATCATGCGGTCGACCGGGACGCGGACGTTATCGAAGTAGACCTCGCGGGTGGGCGAGCCCTTGATGCCGAGCTTCTTCTCGGGGGCACCGAAGCTGACCCCCGTGTCACCCTTTTCAACGACAAAAGCGGAGATCCCGCGCGTACCGATGCCCGGCTCGGTCACGGCGAAGACGGTGTAGAAGTCCGATACGCCGGCATTGGTGATCCACCGCTTGGCACCGTTGATCACGTAGTGGTCGCCGTCCCGGACCGCCTTCGTGGTCATGCCGCCCGCGTCGCTGCCCGCCTCGGGCTCGGACAGGCAGTAGGAGAACATGGCGTCGCCGCGCGCCACAGGGGTCAGGTAGCGCTGCTTGATCTCCTCGGACGCGCCGAGCAGCAGGGGCAGCGTGCCGAGCTTGTTGACGGCCGGGATGAGCGAGGACGACACGCAGGCGCGCGCGACCTCTTCGATGACGATGGCCGTGGCCAGGGCGTCCGCGCCGGCGCCACCGTACTCGGCGGGGATGTGCGGGGCGTGGAACTCACTGGCCCGCAGCGCGTCGTAGGAGGCCTGCGGGAACTCGGCCGCCTCGTCGGCGGCGGCCGCGTTCGGCGCGACCTTGGCGTCGCAGAGCTCCCGGACGGCGGCCCGGATCGCCTCGTGCTCCTCCGGCAACTGGTACACCTCGAACGCCATGGCGCCCCCTCACCCCTCACCCACCCTAGTGACCGCGGGTCAAGTTACCAGGCAGTAACTCAAACCTCTAGCAGCCCCTATCGCGCTCCGGCTACCCGCGCCGGACCCGGACCCGATATCCTCGCGTTTCTCGCCACCTTCCCCGGGAGGCCCGCTGAACAGCCACGCAGGACAATCGGGGAAAGCGCTGCGCGGGGAAAACGTACAGACAGCGCATAACCTGCGAGCGATGCACGGCGACGACTGACCGCACCGCAACGACGCAGTGCCGAACGAGCGGAGAGACGTGTGACCTTCCCGTATGCGAGTGCACAGGCGCAGCCGACGCAGGCGGTGACGCCGCCGTCCGGCGCGCCACGCCCGCGCCTCACCTTCCTGGGCACCGGATACCTCGGCGCCACGTACGCGATCTGCTTCGCCGAGCTCGGCTACGACGTCCTCGGCGTCGACGTCGACGAGCCGAAGATCAGCAAGCTGCAGGCGGGCGCCGTCCCGTTCCACGAGCCCGGCCTCGACGACCTGCTGCGGCGCAACATCGCCGCCGGCCGGCTGCGCTTCACCACCGACTACCGCGAGGCCGCCGAGTTCGGCGACGTGCACTTCATCTGCGTGGGCACCCCGCAGCGCGCCGACGGCATGGGCGCCGACCTCGTCTACGTCGAGTCCGCCGTCACCTCGCTCGTCCCCCACCTGACCCGCAAGGCCCTCCTCGTGGGCAAGTCGACCGTCCCCGTCGGCACCGCCGAGTGGATCGAGCAGCTGGTCAGCAAGCACGCACCCGCCGAGCTGGGCGTCGAGGTGGCGTGGAGCCCCGAGTTCCTGCAGGAGGGCCACGCCCTGGAGGACGTGCTGCGCCCCAACCGCCTCATCCTCGGCGTGAAGAGCCAGTGGGCCCACGACATGCTCATCACCGCCCACAAGGGCGTCTTCGACCTCGCCCACAACGAGGACCGCGAGGTCCCCGTCGTGGTCACCGACTTCGCGACCGCCGAGCTGGTCAAGGTCGCCGCGAACGCGTTCCTGGCCACCAAGATCTCGTTCATCAACGCGATGGCCGAGGTCTGCGACGCGGCCGGCGCCGACGTCACCCAGCTCGCCAAGTCGATCGGCTACGACGCCCGCATCGGCAACAAGTTCCTGCGCGCCGGCATCGGCTTCGGCGGCGGCTGCCTGCCCAAGGACATCCGCGCGTTCCAGGCCCGTGCCCAGGAGCTCGGCGCCGGCGAGGCGCTGCGCTTCCTGCACGAGGTCGACCTGATCAACCAGCGCAGCCGCGGCCGCGTCGTGCAGATCGCCTCCGAGCTGCTCGCCCGCCCGTACGGGCCGGCCGGTCCGGACTTCTCCGGTCTGAACATCGCCGTGCTCGGCGCCGCGTTCAAGCCGAACTCCGACGACGTGCGCGACTCGCCGGCCCTGGCGATCGCCCGGTCGCTGGCCCGCCACGGCGCGCAGATCTCCATCTTCGACCCGCAGGGCATGGAGAACGCCAAGCGCGAGCTGCCCGACATGACGTACGCGCCGACGCTGGGCGACGCCGTCACGGGCGCCGACCTCGTGTGTGTGCTCACGGAGTGGGAGGAGTTCCGCTACGCCGACCCGAACGCGCTCGGCGACCTCGTCGCCGCGAAGCTGGTCATCGACGGCCGGAACTGCCTTGACCAGGCACTGTGGAGCGCCGCCGGCTGGACGGTGAGAGGCTTGGGACGCCCCAGCGTCTGACCGCCGCAGCGGTGCCTATCGGCACCGCGCCAAGTGACACATATGTGATCGAGGGCCATACCCGCAAACATGGGTATGGCCCTCGATCGTGTCCACACGAGAGACTCGAACGGTGGACCGCGTCGAGATTTATCCGTGCCCCGCGTGCGGTGGGGTGGCGGACGAGGACAACGGCTGCCGGGACTGCCGCCGGCCGCACGATCCGCTCGCCGCGGAGCTGGCCCGCATCGGCCGCACCCTCGAGACCAGCGCCTACGACGACCCGCGCCGCAACGCGCTCAAGCGACGCAGCGACCAGCTCATCGCCCAGATCGGGCGCAACCTCGTCGCCGAACACGCCGCAGGCGTCGTCTACGCGACGGTGGGCGGTGGCCCGGACCGCGGCGCGCCGCCACCTCCGCCTCCCCGACCCCCGGCGGGTACGGGCGCCCGTCCGCCCCGGCAGGCGACGCCGCGCCGGGAACGTGGCGAGGAGGCGCCGGCCAGGAGCGAGCCGTCGCCCTACGACGGCCCCACCCGGAAGCCCTCCGGCGAGCAGGCGCCGTCGGCCTACGACAAGCCGACGAAGGCCACGGTGCGCCCAACCGGGGGCGCACCGTCCTCTTACGACGGTCCGACGAAGCGCACGCCACCGGCGAGCGACACCGACGCGGCACGCTACGACCGCCCCACCGACCGGACGTCGGCCAGCGCGTCGTCGGCCAGCACGTCGCCGGCGGGCGCGTCGACCTACGACGGGCCGACCGACCGGGCCAGGTCACGCCCGGCCGACGGGCCGACCGACCGGGCCACGTCACGCCCGCCCCGCGCGACCGACGGGCCGACGGACGGCGCCACGTCCGCGCCGCCGTCCCGGTCCGGCGGGGGCACGCCACCCACGGATCCGCCCGACCGGTGGGGTGCCGGTGCCGACGACACGCCCGAGCACCCGCACCACCAGGAGACCACCTCCCGCACCTCGCAGAACGTCCTGCTGACGCTCGGCGGTCTGCTGCTCGGCATCGGCGCCATCGTCTACGCGACCGTCGTGCTCTCCGGCGGCGCGAGCGGCGGCGGGCAGGCGTTCATCCTGGTGCTCGCCACGACCGTGGCGCTGGCGCTGCCGGTCGCGCTCGCGCGCCGGTCGCTGAACGCGACGGCCGAGACGATCGCCTCGTTCGGGCTGCTGCTCGTCCTGCTGGACGGCTTCGTCGCGTACCGCAACGAGTTCGGCGGTCTGGCGGACGTACCCCCGAAGATCTTCGCGGCCGTGCTGTTCGGGCTGACCGCGGCCATCGCGGCGGCCTACCGGCTGGCCACCCGGTTGGCGGCGCCGCAGTTCGTGGCGCTCGTCGCGCTGCAGCCGATCCTGCCGCTCATCGCGGCGCACGCCGGGGTGGGGCGCACCGGGTTCGCCGTGGCGCTGGCCGTGCTCGCCCTGGCCGACCTCGCCGCCGCCCTGCTCATCGCCCGCGACCAGGCGAACACGCCGGTCGATTCGGACGCGCCGCGCTGGCCGGGCCTGCTGCGCGAGACGGCGTGGGGCCTCTACGGGCTGGCGCTGGCCGGGGCGACCGTGTTCGCGTCGGTCGCGCTGGCGTACGCGAAGACGGTGCCCGACGCGGCCGGCGCGGCGACCGCGCTGATCCTGGCCGCCGCGGCCGGCATTGCGGGCGGGTACGCGTCCGGGGAGAGCCGGTGGCGCCTGCTCGCCACCGCCGGCGGCACGCTCGCCATCATCGCCGCGCTGCTGCGCCTGGACGCCATCGCCGCGTCCGGGCACACGCTCATCCTCGCCGCCGCCCTCGCCGCGATCGTGGCCGTACTGGCCCGGGTCCTGCCGGTGCCGGTGCGCGCCGGGGCGGAGCTGGCCGCCCTCGTCACCGCGGCGGTCGCCGCGATCGCCGTGACGTTCTGGGCGCTGTACGTCGCGGTGGGGGCGGTCAAGGCCGCCGTCGACCCCGAGGCCTGGGCCGCCGACCTGAGCCGCTACGCCGGCCACGTCCACCCGTCCGACGTGGACGGTTGGCAGGTGCCGCTCGCCGCGCTGCTGCTGACCGTCGTGGCGTACGCGGCGACGCCCGAGGTGTGGCGGCGCGAGGCGGTCGTCTTCGGTGGCGTACTCATGGTGCTGTCGTTGCCGGCGACCGGCGCGCTGGCCTGGTGGGCGATCCCGATCATCAGTGTGCTCGGCTCGGCGGTCTGCGCGATCGTGGCCATGGGCGCGCCGCACGGGCCCGCCGCGCTGCTCTGCGCCGGGTCGGGGGCGCTGCTCGCCGCCCACGCGGCCGCCACGAGCCTGGCCCGCCCCAGCCTCACCGCGGCCACGTTCGCGCTGGG
>NZ_BAAALT010000041.1:0-42285 GCF_039528515.1 Luedemannella flava | reverse complement strand
CGGCCGCCCAGGTCGCCTGCGGGCCGGTCGTGGTCGCGTTGTCGGGCACGGTCAGCGCCGTGGCCGTGCCCGCCAACATGCTGGCCGTGCCGGCCGTCGCGCCCGCCACGCTGCTCGGCGTGCTCGCCGCCACGGTCTCGCCGGTGTGTCCGCCGTTGGCCGAGTTCCTCGCGTGGCTGGCGAGCTGGCCGGCCCGCTGGCTGGTGGCGATCGCGCACCGCGGGGCGGACGTGCCGGCGGGCAACCTGCCGTGGCCCGCGGGTGTGACCGGCGGGCTCCTGCTCGGCGCCGTGACCGTGGCGCTGCTGGTGGCCACCGCCTGGCGGGCGCCCCGACGGCTGGCCCTGGTCGTGGCGGTCGGGGCCGTGCTCGGCGGCCTGCCGGTGCGGGTGTTCGCCACGGGCTGGCCGCCGCCGGGCGCCCTCGTGGTCGCCTGCGACGTCGGGCAGGGCGACGCGATCGTCCTGCCGGTCGCGCCGGGCTCGGCCGTCGTGGTGGACGCCGGGCCGGATCCGTCCCGTGTGGACGCCTGCCTGCGCGGGCTGCGCGTGGAACGGATCGAGCTGCTCGTGCTGAGCCACTTCCACGCCGACCACGTCGACGGACTCGACGGCGTCCTGCGGGGCCGGCAGCTCGTGGCGGCCGCCCTGCCGGCGCTCGCTGAGCCGGCGGACCGCGCGGCGGCCGTGCGCGCCCGGTTGGGCGGCGCGTCCGTGCTCACGCCGGGGCCCGGCTGGCGGCGGTCGTGGCCCGGGCTCACCCTCACGGTCCTGGGGCCGGTGCGGCCGCTCGCCGGTACGGACTCCGACCCCAACAACAACTCGCTCGTCCTGCGCGCCGACGCGGGCGGCGTGCGGATCCTGCTGACCGGCGACGCGGAGACCGACGAGCAGCGCGACCTGCTCGCGGCCGGCGCGGGCGAGGTGCGCGCGGACGTGTTGAAGGTCGCCCATCACGGGTCCGCGGCCCAGGCCGAGCGGCTGATCGACGCGGTGGCGCCCCGCGTGGCACTGGTGAGCGTGGGCGCCGACAACAGGTACGGCCACCCGAACCCCGGCCTGATGGCCCGGCTGCAGCGGTCCGGCGCGCGGATCCTGCGCACCGACACCTCCGGCGACCTCGCGGTGGTCGCCGTCGACGGCGGGATCGGGGTGGCCACCCATTCGTCCACCGTCGGTGGTCGGTCGATCGCCGTGGGTGGTCGGTCGACCGTCGAACCGGCTCCGTCAACTGGTCAGAGACTCAGTGATCATGGCTCGGCTGCCGGGCGCGGGCCGGCGGACGTGCGAGGATGGCGAGGTGACACGCGGGACCCCTGGCGTACTCCACCTCGTCGTCGGCGACGAGGAGTTCCTGGCGGAGCGGGCGGTGAACGAGGTGATCGCGGCGGCCCGGGCGGCCGACCCCGAGACCGTCGTCATCGAGCACCGCGCCGCCGACACCACCCCGGCCGAGTTCGAGAACGCGGTGAGCCCATCGCTGTTCGGCGGTCGCCGGGTCGTCGTGATCCAGGCGGCGCAGGACGCCAAGAAGGACCTCACGGCCGCCCTGCAGTCCTACGTGGGCGCTCCCGATCCCGAGATAACGCTGGTGTTCTCGCACGCCGGCGGCGCCAAGGGCAAGGCCCTCGCCGACGCCGTACGCGCCGCCGGGGCTGACGTGACGACGGCCGCGAAACTCACCAAGCACCGTGAGCGCGTCGACTTCATCCGGGCCGAGGTCCGCCGGCTCGGCGGCACCTGCCCCGAGGCGGCCGCCGAGGCGCTGCTCTCCGCGGTCGGCAACGACCTGCGCGACGTGGCCGCCGCGTGCGCGCAGCTCGTCGCCGACACCGGCGGACGCGTCGACAGCGCCACCATCGCGCGCTACTACCGCGGCCGGGCCGAGGTCAGCGGCTTCACCGTGGCCGACGCCACCATGGTCGGCGACGTCGGTGGCGCGCTCGAGGCGCTGCGGTGGGCCCTCTACATCGGCGTCGACCCCGTCCCCATCGCGGACGCCCTCGCCGACGGCATCCGCATCGTCGCGCGGGTCGCCGGCGCCGGCCGGGGCAACGCCTACCAGCTCGCGGGCAGCCTCGGCATGCCGCCGTGGAAGGTGGAACGGGCCCAGCGCCAGGCCCGCGGCTGGACCGCCGACGGTCTCGTGTCCGCGATGCGCGTCGCCGCCGACTGCAACGCCGCCGTCAAGGGCGGCGCCGACGACCGCGGCTACGCCCTCGAACGCGCCGTCATGGCCGTCGCCGCCGCGCGCGCCGGGAGCGACCGGTGACCCCCGCCCGGCGCTCGCTCTACGCGCGCCTGCTGCGCCTGCAACGCCTCAACCCTGGATCGCTGGCCAGGTTCGCGCTGCTGGAGGGCACGACGTTCCTCGGCGCGCTCATCGCGCTCGCCGAGCTCACGCCCTGGTGGCTCGCTCTCGGGCTGCCGGTCCTGGTGGCCGGAGCCGTCAAGCTCATCGACCTCCTGCCCGCCCTGGGTGGCGTGGTCGTCGCCTGGACCGGTGCCAACGGCACCCACGCCGGTCCCCGCCGCGCCGCCGAACCCCCGTCGGGTACGCCGTCGCAGGACGCCGACCGACGAAGGTCCGAACCGCTCGCTGGCTACGGTTCCGCGCCCCGCGACGCGCAGGACCGGACGCGCTGGCGGCCCGTCCAGGTCGCCCGCGTCTCCACGCCGACCCTCGTCGCCCGATCCAACCGCGCCCTGGCGACGCCCGTCGACGCCAGCGTCGCGACCGGGACGGACGCCCCCGCGACGAAAGCCCGCACCCCGGGGGACCCGGACCGACCCGAGCCCGGCGCCCGCCCGACGGCGCACCCGCGCCGGGTGACGGCACGTGTCCCCGCGACGGGTGACCAGGCCGGCAGTGACCGCGGCACGGCACGGGGAGTTTCGACCGGTCGGGCCGCGCGGGCCCGGGTGGCGCGCGGCGTCGCCACCGTTCCTGGCGAGGTCAAGGCGTCGGCTGCCTCGTCGCACGCCCGTGCCGTCGGCGCGTGGCCCATGCCCCTGGGCGACGTCCCGCCGCCCGCAGCGGCCCGCCCACCGTCCGCCGGCACCCGTATGCCGGACACCCGGCCGCGCCCGGCGGACCCCGGGCGTCAGGCCGGAAGTTCACCGCCCCCACGTACAGGCGCGGACCGGCCCGTCGGGCCACCGATCATGAACGTCTGGCGCCGCAACGCCATCGACCAACTGCGCCTGGCGCGAGCGCGCCTCAACCGCGGCCGCTTCAGCCGCGCCCGCTGACCACCTCCCACCGTCTGAGCGCCCACCCGCCTCGCCTCCGGCACGAGGAGGTGTCACTCGCGACGGGGCGGCGACGTGTCTCCATCGCCAAGGGGGCGCTCCTGCCGGTGCGGTGACGCGTCCACCTCGCCAAGGGGTCGCTTTGTGGTGGTGCGGTGACGCGTCCACCTCGCCAAGGGGTCGCAGTGGCGGGACGCGGCCGGTCGTCTACCTCGCCATGGCGCCGTACCCGGTGAGGTTGGCGGATGCAGGCCGCCACATGCTCACATATGGGCGCCTGGCCGAGTGGCAGGACCGCGTCAGCCACCACATGTGAACATCTGGCGGGTTTCCGGACGTCCGAGCCGCCAGATGTGAGCAGTTGGTGAGGTTGGAGCGTTGGGGGCTCGCCAGATGTGAGCAGTTGGCGGGGTTGGAACGTCGCGGCCCGCCAGATGTGAGCAGTTGGCGGGTGGGGGGGGACTCGCCTCGCCGACCGTGCCTGCATGGCGCCCGGCGGGACGCGGAAACGCCCCGCCGGGCGGCACGGTTGGCTGCGGGGCGGGCGTTGTCGCTTGGTGAGGCGTGCGCTCGACCTGCAAAGGGAGCGCGGAGCCGAGCCCGGCGTGCGCCGGGCTCGCGGCCTCCGTCTCGGGCGTCAGGGACGCCCCATGGTTCGCTGGGGTGCCAGGGGCGCCCGGGGCGAGGAAGATCAGGCGCTGAGCGCCGCGGCCTTCTTGGCGATCGCGGACTTGCGGTTGGCGGCCTGGTTCTTGTGGATGACGCCCTTGCTGACGGCAACGTCGAGCTGCTTCGACGCGGCACGCATGAGAGCGGCGGCGTTCTCGGCGTCGCCCGTCGCGGCGGCAGCGTTGAACTTGCGGACGGCCGTCTTCAGGGAAGACTTGACCGACTTGTTGCGCAGACGGGCCTTCTCGTTCTGCCGGTTGCGCTTGATCTGAGACTTGATGTTCGCCACGCGACAGCCTCGTCCTGTTCCGTAGTCTGAGTTGGAAATGCGCACACTGCACCGAGCGCGGCGCGCGAACAGCCAGGTTACCAGGTGGCCAGGGGGCGGACCAAAACGGCCGGCACCAGGAACGGCCCCAGGTGCCGGCATGGGACTATAGCTAGTCAGACCCGACGAGGAAACGGACAGACGTGCCACCGACGCCCGACGCCGGCGCCTCCGGCCCCGGTGCCACCCCACCGGAGCGCATCCGCAACTTCTGCATCATCGCCCACATCGACCACGGAAAGTCGACGTTGGCGGACCGGATGCTGCAGCTCACCGAGGTGGTGGACGCCCGGCAGATGCGCGCGCAGTACCTCGACCGGATGGACATCGAGCGCGAGCGCGGCATCACGATCAAGAGCCAGGCCGTCCGCATGCCGTGGCGGATCCGCGAGGGCGACCGGCAGGGCGAGCACGCCGTCCTGAACATGATCGATACCCCTGGGCACGTCGACTTCACTTATGAGGTCAGCCGCAGCCTGGCCGCCTGCGAGGGGGCCGTGCTGCTCGTCGACGCGGCCCAGGGCATCGAGGCGCAGACGCTGGCCAACCTCTACCTGGCGCTCGAGAACGATCTGCATATCATTCCCGTACTCAACAAGATTGATCTTCCGGCGGCCCAGCCGGAGAAGTATGCCGAGGAGCTGGCGCACCTCATCGGGTGCGAGCCGGAGGACTGTCTGAAGGTCTCGGGCAAGACCGGCGAGGGCGTGCCGCACCTGCTGGACGAGATCGTGCGGCAGATGACGCCGCCCGTCGGCGACGCGGCCGCGCCCGCCCGCGCGATGATCTTCGACTCGGTCTACGACATCTACCGCGGCGTGGTGACCTACATCCGGGTGGTCGACGGCCGGCTGGAGGCGCGCGACCGGATCAAGATGATGTCCACGGGGGCCACGCACGAGCTGCTGGAGATCGGCGTCATCTCGCCGGAGCCGGTGAAGTCGGCGGCGCTGTCCGTCGGCGAGGTGGGCTACCTGATCACCGGCGTGAAGGACGTGCGCCAGTCCCGGGTCGGCGACACGGTGACGATCCAGTCGAGGCCGGCCAAGGACGCCCTCGGCGGGTACAAGGACCCGAAGCCGATGGTCTACTCGGGCCTCTACCCGCTGGACGGCTCCGACTATCCCGAGCTGCGCGACGCGCTGGACAAGCTCAAGCTGAACGACGCCGCCCTGGTCTACGAGCCGGAGTCGAGCGCGGCGCTGGGCTTCGGGTTCCGTTGCGGCTTCCTCGGCCTGCTCCACCTGGAGATCATCCAGGAGCGGCTGGAGCGCGAGTTCGGCCTCGACCTCATCGCGACGGCCCCCAACGTGGTCTACCGGGTGGTCACCGACGACCGCACCGAGGTCATCGTGACCAACCCGAGTGAGTACCCGACGGGCAAGATCGCCGAGGTGTACGAGCCGGTGGCGCGCGCGACCGTGCTGACCCCGAACGACTTCGTCGGCGCGGTCATGGAGCTGTGCCAGGGCCGGCGCGGCGTGCTGCAGGGCATGGACTACCTGTCCTCGGACCGCGTCGAGCTGCGCTACACGCTGCCTCTCGGCGAGATCATCTTCGACTTCTTCGACCAGCTCAAGTCCCGCACCAAGGGCTACGCCAGCCTGGACTACGAGCCGCAGGGCGAGCTGGCCGCCGACCTGGTCAAGGTGGACATCCTGCTGCAGGGCGAGCCGGTGGACGCGTTCTCCGCGATCGTCCACAAGGACAAGGCCTACACGTACGGCACGACGATGGCGTCCAAGCTGCAGAAGCTGATCCCGCGCCAGCAGTTCGAGGTGCCGATCCAGGCGGCCATCGGGTCGCGGGTCATCGCCCGCGAGACCATCCGCGCCATCCGCAAGGACGTGCTCGCCAAGTGCTACGGCGGTGACATCACCCGTAAGCGCAAGCTGCTGGAGAAGCAGAAAGAGGGCAAGAAGCGGATGAAGATGGTCGGCCGCGTCGAGGTGCCGCAGGAGGCCTTCATCGCCGCGCTGTCCACCAACGAGGGGACCGACGGCAAGGGCACCGCCAAGAAGTGACGACGAAGTCGGCACACTGCCCGCGCTGCGGCGCGCCGCTGGCCACCCACCCTCCGACCACGTGCACATCCTGTGGGTACGCCCTGTTCGTCAACGCCCGGCCGACGGCGAGCCTGCTCGTGCTCGACGGCCCGCTGGCGCCGGAGGTGAGGTTTCTCGCGCTGCGGCGGGCGATGGAGCCGAAGGCCGGGCTGTGGGAGACGCCGGGCGGGTTCTGCGACGGCTGGGAGCACCCGCGCGACGCGGCCCTGCGGGAGGGCCGCGAGGAACTCGGCGTCGATGTCGAACTCGGCGACTTCGTCGGTATGTACATAGGGGAGTACGACTTCCAGGGCGAGGTGCTGCCCGTACTCGACTGCTTTTATCTGGCCTGGCTGCCCGCGGACCGCATCGAGATCGATCCGGCCGAGTCCCTTGAATATTCCTGGTTTTCCCTGGTCAACGCGCCGCCGATGGCGTTCTCCACGATGGACCGCGCACTTGTCGACGCAGCCGCGCGTTTGACGCTCTCCACGCTCGGGCAGTAACAGGCCGAGCGATAACGAAGGCTTGAAAGAGCCCCGGAATTGGAGGCGTCATGACTGTCACTGGAATTATCACGGCCATCATCGTCGGCCTCATCGTCGGTGCCCTCGGGCGCCTCGTGGTCCCGGGCCGGCAGGACATCCCGCTGTGGCTGACGATGCTGATCGGTGTCGGCGCCGCCCTGCTGGGCACCGCGATCGCCCGGTCGCTCGGCGTGGCCACCACGAACGGCGTGGACTGGGTCGAGCTGCTGATCCAGATCGGCCTCGCGGCCGTGGGCGTCATGCTCACCGTGTCCCTGGCCGGTGGGCGCCGCAGCACCTACTAAGCAGCACCAGAGCCCGAGGGGCACCCGGATGGTGGGCCGGGTGCCCCTCACTCCGCGTTGAAAAAGGGCTTGTCGAACCTCGTTTCGAAACCAGCTGTCGCTGGACGCGCCGAGCGAGAACGCCATCTTCGAGCGGTACATGGCCCGCGCCCGCGCGTCGGCCGCCGCGGACGCGGCCTCGTAGAACGACGAAAGGGGTACCCATGAGGTACCCCTTTCGTCTGAACTGCCTAGCGGAGCCAGGGGATGTTCCTGTCGAGGAGCCCTCTGGTCTTGAGCTCCTTGCGCAGGGGGATCTCCTCGTCGATGTAGCCGTCCCAGTTGATGCCCCAGAAGTTGGCCGTGTGGCCACCCTCGCCGATCAGCTGGCGCTGCACCGGCGTGCGGTTCTTGTACCACTCGCCGTTGATGTCGGGGTGCAGCTCGTCCAGCGGGCGGATCCACCGGTAGGTGTAGCCGACGAAGAGCATCTTGCGGGTGATCGTCGACAGGTTCGTCGAGCGCGAGTGCCACTGGCGGCGGTCGAAGATGAACGCGTCGCCGGGGTTCGCGGTGATCTCGACGGTGCCCTCGGGGTCCGGGTTGTGCACGGACAGGTCCGCGGGGCGGTCGAGCGAGTTCCACAGGTGGCTGCCCGGGATGACCTTTGTGGCGCCACGGCCGGTCTCCGACAGGTCGGAGAGCACGTAGGCGACCTTGAGCGAGAACATCGGCCGCGGGACGTTGGGGTCCATCGTCTCGGGGTCGGAGTTCTGCCGGTAACCGTCCTGGTGCCAGCCCCAGTACGGCTTCTCGGGCTCGGCGGCGGGGGGAGTGACGTCGAGGTGGTTGTGGTGGCTGTAGATGTTCCAGCCGGCCAGGCCCCACATGTACGGGAACGCGATCGGGTGGGTCAGCAGCTCACCGAACAGCTCGTCGCGCTCGAGGAAGCCGAGCAGGTGCAGGGTGCCGTCGGGCTTGGTGTTGCCGGCCGCCTTCTCCTCCGCGTAGACGCGGTCGACCGCCGCTTCGAGGGCCGCACGGTGGTCCTCGGTGAGGACGTTCCGGAGCAGCAGGAAACCCTGCTCGTGGAACTCCTTGCGGTCGACTTCGCTGATCGGCTCGTAGCCGGTGCGGCCGCCATAATCGAATGAAGCGGTCATTTCCTCCCCTTTGAGTGGGTAGGGCGGAACGGGGTGACCGGCCGATAGTAGCCGCGCTCATCTTTCGGCGGTCACCCGTGCAACTCAAGGAACGCTGAGGGGTCCGGCGACCGCTATGACGCGCGTCACGCCTGGTGAGACCCCGACTACGCTGCAGCGAAACCGGCAGGCGCCGGCTACGCCGGCGCGAAGACCTCGGCGACCACGCGCTCGCCCGCGCCGCCGCCCGACGCGTCCACGCGCTTCCAGCCGCCGCTGTCCGCGCGCCACTCGCGGGTGCCGAAGCGCACGACACTGACGCCCCGGTCGGCGGCGTGGGCCACCAGCCAGTGGGCGAGCTGCCAGCCGGACCTGTCCGAGGTGGCCGCGAGTTCGATCCCCGTGTCGGCGCCGCCGGCGACCGTGAGCAGCTTGCCCCAGTCCTTGCGCATGGCCGCACCGAGCTGCTCGGCGGCGGCCGGGCCGCGGCTGCCGGGCTGGCCGGTGACGCGGCACGTCACGGCCCCCTCCGCGTGGCCGGCGAGCGCGGCGGTGAGCACCTCCGCCTCGTCGGCCCACTTCTGGTACGCCTCGGGGTAGGCGCTGCGCTGCACCTTCTGGGCCGCCTCGGTGACCCGCATCTGCTGCCAGCCCTTGACCTTCAGCAGCGCGGAGTAGAACTTGCCGGCCGCGTACCGCGGATCCTGGATCTGCTTCTCGGTGCCCCAGCCCTGGCTGGTGCGCTGCTGGAACAGGCCGAGCGAGTCGCGGTCGCCGTGCGCGAGGTTGCGCAGCTCCGACTCCTGGAACGCGGTCGCCAGCGCGATGACGACGGCCCGGTCCGGGACGCCCCGACGCAGGCCGACGGCGGCGATGGTGGCGGCGTTGGCCATCTGCGCCGTGTCCAGCGAGACCGACCCGTCGCCGGAGCCCACCGTGCAGGGCCTGCCGAGCAGGATCCCGGGCAGGTCCGGGCTGACCCGGCGCAGCACGACGAACGCGCCCACGCCCGCGATGACGGCGAGGACGACCAGCACCCCCACCACCGACCGCAGTCGCATGCCTGACCCTCCGGTCGCCACCCTAGCCGGACGACGCCACCGGACCCAAGGTCGATCAGGACGCGCGCACGAAGAACGAGACCGCCCGCGCGTTCGCCCAGTTGCCGGCCGCGTCGACCGCGGTCGCGACGAGCAGGTGCTGCCCGTCCGGTACGGGCGCGTCCGGGACGCAGCGCCACGACTGGTCGAAGCCGACCGTGACCACGCACGCGAGCACCCGGTCGATGGTGACCCGCACGGTCACGCCCGGCTCGCCCGTACCGGAGATGACGGGCTGGCGGATGTTGGCGGTGGCCCCGGGGGCGGGATCGCGGACGGTGGGCGGCCAGGGGATCGAGGTGTCGACGCCGAACGTGACCGACCGGGCGGAGCTGACCGGGCCGGTGCCGTTGCGCACCGCCGCGTAGATGGTGTGCCGGCCGCCGCTGAACGGCGTGCCCGGCGTGCACCGCCACGTGCCGTCCGCGAGGACCGTGGCGCCGCACAGCACGCGGCCGTCCTCCGACACGAGCACCTCGCCGGACGGGGGCCCGGTGCCGGACACGGTCACGGTGGCGTTCGCGAGCGTCGTGTCCGGCCGGGGCAGGAGGATCACAGGGGGCGCGGGGGTGGCCGCCGCGCTCACCGTGAACGTCACCGGGGTGCCCGCCGTCGCGTTGCCCGCCGCGTCGTGGACGGTCGGTGTGACGGTGTGACCGCCGCCCGCCAGGGCGGCCTGCGCCTCGCACCGCCAGTCGCCGGCCTTGTCGACCCGGGCCCGGCACACCACCGTCGGGCCGTCGGTGACGGTCACCGTCGTGAACGGCGGACCGACGCCGATGATCGTCGGCTGTCGGGAGGCGACGACCGAGCCGCTGGCCGGGTTCGTGATGACCGGCGGCTGCGTCGTCTCCAGGACCGTCAGCGTGAAGTCGTCGATGTAGAACGGCTCCGGCCCGTTGCCCGTCTCCACCCGCACCTGGAACCGGTCGTAGCCGTACGGCGGCGTGTACGTGCCACGTAGGTGGGTCCACCTGGTCGGCCCGACGGCCACGTTGCTGGCGACCTGGACGCCCGCTTCCTGGGCGGTGCCGGACATCTGCCGGACGGTGATGTTGACGTTGGCCGGCACGCTCACCGTCCGTACCCAGACGGAGAACTGGTACCGCATGCCGATCCGCATGCTGTTGGTGATGTTGAGCGCCGGACCCTGGGCACCGGCGGACCGGCTGGACGCCAGCAGGCTCCGGCTGCCGGTGTGGGCCACCGCCGAGGTATTGGTGATGGTCGTCGGGCTCGCCATCGGGGCCCAGCTCTGGTGCGTGCCGTCCTCGAAGTCGGAGTACACGACGGCAGTGCCGGCCGCCGCGGGCGCAGCCCCGATGAGGCATCCAGTTGCCCCCGCGACGGTCGCCAGCGCCACGGCGGCCGCGCGTCTTCTGGCCCGGTGTGTCAAGTTGCTCACATTCGCCTAACGACCGTCACGTTCGGCGGTGATCACATCGGCGCGTCGGCCGTACGGGCTACGCCTCCCAGTACGGCTGGCGTTTCTCGGCGAAGGCAGCCAATCCCTCGCGTCCCTCCGGCCCGGCGAACGTACGCGCCGACAGCTCGGCGGCGGCGGCCAGCCGGGCGCGCATCGCCGTCGCCGACGGCCCCTCCCCGAGCACGACCCCCGGCCCGTCCCGGCAGATCCGCTTGGTCTCGGCCAGGGCGCCGGGCGCGCCGCGCACCACGGCCGCGCCCGCGGCCGCCACCGCCTCGTCCAACCCGTCGTCCGGCACCACGGCGGTGACCAGGCCCGCCGCTGCCGCGCGGGCGGCGGGCACCGGCTCGGCCGTCAGGTACAGCTCGGCGAGGCCGCGCGCGGTCAGCCGGGGCTGCACCACGGGCGAGATCGCGGCGGGCACCACGCCCAGGCGGACCTCGGTGAAGGCGAACGTCGCCGACGCCGCCGCGAACACGAGGTCGGCGGTCGCGAGCAGGCCCAGCCCGCCCGCCCGGGCCGGCCCGGCGACGCGGGCGACCAGCGGTTTCGGGCACTCCCACAGGTCGGCCAGCAGTTGGGCGAGGCGCACCACGGGCAGCGTCGTGCCGGCCGACACCGCCGCCGTCGTCTCGCGCAGGTCCGCGCCGGCGCAGAAGACCGGGCCGGCGTGCGAGAGCAGGATGACCCGCACCGCCGGGTCCCCGACCGCCGCCGTGAGCGCGGCCGACAGCTCGTCCATCAACCGGAACGACAGCGCGTTCCGGTTGGCCGTGCTGTTCAGGGTGAGGGTGGCCACACCCCGGTCCACGACGACATCAACCAAGGTCATGCCGCGACGCTACGGCACACTGGGAACCATGCCCAGCACGCTGCCCGACGGCGACCCCGCTCCGCCCGACGGGGCGCTGCCCGCGCCCGCCCTGACAGACGTCGGGGCCGACGGGTTCGGGATCTACGTGCACGTGCCGTTCTGCGCGTCCCGGTGCGGCTACTGCGACTTCAACACGTACACGGCCGCCGAGCTGGGCGGCGGCGCCAGCCAGGCGGAGTACGTGGACACGCTGGTCCGGGAGATCGAGCTCGCGGGCCGGGTCCTCGCCGGCGCGGCCCCGCCCGCCCGGACGATCTTCGTGGGCGGCGGCACGCCCACCCTGCTCCCGCCCGCCGACCTCGCCCGGATCGTGGAGACCATCGACAAGACGTTCGGCCTGGCCGCCGACGCGGAGATCACCACGGAGGCGAACCCCGAGTCGGTCGACCCGGCGTCGCTGCGGGCGCTCAGAAGCGCCGGCTTCACCCGGATCTCGCTCGGCATGCAGTCCGCCGCCGCGCACGTCCTGGCGGTCCTGGACCGTAGGCACACGCCCGGCCGGGCCGCGCGGGCCGCGCACGAGGCGCGCGACGCCGGCTTCGAGCACGTCAACCTCGACCTGATCTACGGGACGCCGGGGGAGCGGGCGGAGGACTTCGCCGCCTCCCTCGACAGCGCCGTCGCCGCCGGGGTCGACCACGTCTCGGCGTACTCCCTGATTGTGGAGGACGGCACGCGGCTCGCGGCGCGCGTGCGCCGGGGCGAGCTCCCCGCGCCCAGCGATGATGTGGCCGCGGACCGCTACCTGGCCGCGGACGCCGCGCTCGGCGGCGCCGGCCTGAGCTGGTACGAGGTGTCAAACTGGGCGCGCGACGAGGCGGCCCGCTGCCGGCACAACCTGATCTACTGGCGCGGCGGGGACTGGTGGGGGTTCGGGCCGGGCGCGCACAGCCACGTCGGCGGGGTGCGCTGGTGGAACGTGCGCCACCCGACGCGCTACGCGGCGGCGCTGGCCGACGGGGTCTCCCCGGCGGCGGGCCGGGAGACGCTGACCGCGGACGAGCGGCACCTGGAGGACGTCATGCTCCGCCTGCGGTTGGCTGAAGGGCTGCCGCTGGACCGGCTGACGCCGGCGGGGCTGGCCTCGGCCGAGCGGGCCGTCGCCGATGGCCTGCTGGAGCTCCAGCGGGACCGGGCCGTGCTCACGCTGCGCGGACGGCTGCTCGCCGACGCCGTGGTCCGCGACCTGCTGCCGTGACCGGGACGCCGTCGGCGCCCCGGTCACGTATGTGGCCTACTTCACCAGCGGAAGCGAGAACGGGTATTTGTAGAACTGGCCCTCGTTGGCCTTGAGGCCGGCCAGGACGCCGAAGATGATCCCCACGATCATCGCGGCGATCCAGATGATGAAACCGATGCCGATGCAGACGGTGATCCAGCCGATCACGGCCGCGATGGCGAGCGGGACCTGGAAGTTGAGGGCGGCCACCGCGTGCGCGCGCACGGTCGGCGACTCGTTGCCCTTCGCCAGCAGCGCGATGAGCGGCGCGATCCAGCCGCCACCGCCGGTGCCGATGAGGGCGCCGGCGGCGCCACCGAAGTGGGACACGAGGACCCACGTCTTCTCATCGTTGCTGGAGTAGCCGATGGGCGGCGGCCCGGCCGCGGGCGGCGGCGGGGGCGGGGGTGTGAGGGGAGGCTCAGTCATGGGGGTCACCGTAGGGCTATCACGATCGCTGCGCTAGTGTGCACGGCCCTTCGGGAGGGACCATTGGGCGACACCGTGAGTGCGTGTCACGCCACGCTGCGCGCGTCGCGGTCCGTGGCCAGGGCGACGTAGACTGGCACTCACCGTTTCGGAGTGCCAGCGCGCGCACAGTGAGGGGAGGATGACGGAATGTCCCTGGACGACCGGAAGCTCGAAGTGCTCCGCGCCATCGTCGAGGACTACGTCTCCACCCAGGAGCCGGTCGGCAGCCGCGCGCTCGTCGAGCGGCACAACCTGCGCGTCTCCCCGGCCACGGTGCGCAACGACATGGCCGTGCTGGAGGAGGAGGGCTACCTGCGCCAGCCGCACACCAGCGCCGGCCGGGTCCCCACCGACAAGGGCTACCGCCTCTTCGTCGACAAGCTCTCCCGGATCAAGCCGCTCACCCCGGCCGAGCGCCGGGCCATCGAGCGCTTCCTGGTCGGTGCCGTCGACCTCGATGACGTGGTGCACCGCACCGTGCGCCTGCTCGCCCAGTTGACCCGACAGGTCGCCATCGTGCAGTACCCGAGCCTGTCGCGCAGCAAGGTCCGGCACCTGGAGCTGATCTCGATCTCCACGACCCGGCTGATGGTCGTCATGATCACCGACACCGGCCGGGTCGAGCAGCGCCTGGTCGACGTGCCCGCCCCGCTCGGCGCCGACGACGTCGTCGAGCTGCGCGCCGCCATGAACGAGGCGCTCGTGGGCCGCTGGCTCACCGACACACCCACCGTCGTGCCGGGCCTGCACGACCAGGTCCGCCCCGAGTTGAGCGGCGCCATGGCGTCGCTGTCGACGGTGCTGCTGGAGACGCTCGTCGAGCGCGGCGAGGAGCGGGTGACCATCGCCGGCACCGCCAACCTGGCCCGGGCCAACATGCTCGACTTCGCCGGCTCGTTGCGGCCCGTGCTGGAGGCGCTGGAGGAGGAGGTCATCATCCTCAAGCTCTTCGGCCAGGTCCGGCAGACCAGCGCGCACGTGCGCATCGGCGACGAGAACGAATTCGAGGACCTGCGCACCACCTCGGTCGTCGCCACGGGCTACGGTCCGCGCGACACCATGGTGGGCGGGCTGGGTGTGCTGGGGCCCACCCGGATGGACTACCCGGGCACGATCGCCACGGTGCGGGCCGTCGCCCGTTACCTGGGTGACGTGCTCGAGGGCAGCTGACGACCGACGTACGAGACGATTGAGGACTTGGGACTCACGTGGCCAAGGATTACTACGGCATCCTCGGGGTGCAGCGGGGCGCGTCGCCGGACGAGCTCAAGCGCGCCTACCGCAAGCTCGCGCGGGAGTTCCACCCCGATGTGAACCCGGACCCGGCGGCGCACGAGAAGTTCAAGGAGATCAACGCCGCCTACGAGGTCCTCTCCGACCCGCGCAAGCGTGAGATCGTCGACCTGGGCGGCGACCCGCTCGCCCCGCAGGGCGGCGGCCCCGGCCCCGGCGGCGCGGGCCCGTTCGTCGGGTTCCAGGACATCATGGACGCGTTCTTCGGCGGCGGCGGCTCGCGCGGCCCGCGCCCCCGCACGCGCGCCGGCGCCGACGCGATCCTGCGCCTCGACCTCGACCTGCACGAGACCGCCTTCGGCGTGGACGCCCCGATCACCGTGGACACGGCGGTGCTCTGCACCACCTGCAGCGGCGCGGGCACGGCCGCCGGCACGCACCCGCAGACCTGCGAGACGTGCGCGGGCCGGGGCGAGATCCAGTCGGTGCAGAAGACGTTCCTCGGCCAGGTCGTCTCGGCGCGCCCGTGCCCGACCTGCCAGGGCTACGGCACGACCATCCCGCACCCGTGCCAGCAGTGCGCGGGGGACGGTCGGGTCCGCAGCCGCCGGTCGCTCACCGTCAAGATCCCGGCCGGGGTCGAGGACGGCATGCGCATCCGCCTGGCCAACCAGGGCGAGGTCGGCCCCGGCGGCGGCCCCGCCGGCGACCTCTACGTCGAGATCCACGAGCGGCCGCACGACGTCTTCTCCCGCAAGGGCGACGACCTGCACTGCCGCGTCACCCTCCCGATGACCGCCGCCGCGCTCGGCACCCGCCTGACGATCAAGACCCTCGACGGCGAGGAGACGGTCGACGTCAAGGCCGGCACCCAGCACGGCGCGTCACTGCGCCTGCGCGCCCGGGGCGTGCCCCACCTGCGCGGCACCGGTCGGGGCGACCTGCACGTCCACCTCGATGTGCGCACCCCCACGAAGCTCGACCCGGAGCAGGAGCGCCTCCTGCGCGAGCTGGCCGCGCTGCGCGGCGAGGAGATCGCCGAGGTCTCCCGTCAGAAGGGCGGCCTGTTCAGCTCCATCCGCGACGCGTTCAACGGGCACGCCTAGTGAGCGAGCGGGGCGAGTGAACCGGACAGCCCAGTGAGTCTGCCGCTCTTTCTGGTGGCGCAACTTCCTTCCGGTGATCTCTTCACATTGGATGGGCCGGAGGGGCATCACGCGTCCACGGTGCAGCGCCTGCGGGCGGGCGAGCAGCTGATCCTCGCCGACGGCCGGGGCGGCACGGCGTCCGCGGTGGTCACCGCCGTCGGGCGCGGCACCCTCAACCTGTCGATCACCACCCGGGGGTACGTCCCACCGCACGCGGTCGCCCTCGTCGTCGCGCAGGGCATCGCCAAGGGCGACCGGGGCGAGCTGGCCGTACAGGCCATGACCGAGGTCGGCGTGGACGAGGTCGTCCCGTGGGCGGCCGCCCGGTCGGTGGTCCGGTGGAAGGACGAGCGCGGGGAGAAGTCCCGCCAGCGCTGGGTGGACACCGCCCGGGAGGCCGCCAAGCAGGCCCGCCGCCCGTGGCTGCCGACCGTCGCGGGCGCGGCGGGCACGGCGGCGCTCGCCGGCCGCTTGCGCGACGCCGCGTTGGGGCTGGTGCTGCACGAGTCGGCGACCACCCCGCTGACGGCCGTGGACCTGCCGGCGTCCGGTGAGATCGTGCTGGTCGTGGGCCCCGAGGGTGGCATTGCCGACGAGGAGCTGGCCGCCTTCGACGCGGCCGGCGCGGTAGCGGTCCGGCTGGGCCCGGAGGTGCTGCGCACCTCGACGGCCGGCGTGGCCGCCCTGTCGGTGCTCAGCGCCCGCTTGGGGCGTTGGTAGATTCAGCGCCCGCTTGGGGCGCTGGTAGGTTCAGCGCAGGACGCGGCCCTCGGCGTCCGTGCCGCCGTTGGCGATGATGATGATGCCGTCGATGAAACCCCAGAGCGCGCCGAAGCCCAACGTGCAGATCGTGACCACGATCTGGAGTACGGCGATCTTGGTGTGGCCCGTATAGAACCGGCCGACGCCGAAGCCGCCCAGGAAGATCTGCAGCAGGCCGGCGACGAGCTTGGTCTTATCGGACAGCGGCTGCCCGGTGACCGGATCGACGCCGTAGGGCGCCATCGGGTCGGGCACGCCCGGCATTGGTGGATAGGCCATACCGCCAGCGTATGAGCCCGTTCCGCCCACGGTTGCGCGAACAGGCGGATTGGTCGCTGCCGGGCCTGCCTACCGGGACCGCCTAGGATGCGCCGTGTGAGCAACGACTGTCTGTTCTGTCGCATCGTGGCCGGCGAGATCCCCGCGACCGAGGTCCACTCGACGCCGACGACGCTGGCGTTCCGCGACATCAACCCCCAGGCGCCCAGCCATGTGGTGGTGATCCCGCGCGCGCACCACGCGAACGTCGGCGAGCTCGTCGCCGCCGATCCGGGCCTCGCCTCGGAGGTGCTGGCCGCGGCCGCCGCCGTGGCGGCCGCGGAGGGCGCGACGGACGGCTACCGCGTTGTGTTCAACACCGGCCCGTCCGCCGGGCAGACGGTCCACCACGTGCACGCACATGTGCTGTCGGGCCGTGACCTCACGTGGCCGCCGGGCTGACATCGTCGGACAGCGGCAGCCGGATGGTCACCGTGGTGCCCACGTTCTCCTCGGAGTCGATCGTGACGGTGCCGCCGTGGCGCTCGGCGACGGTCCGCACGATCGTCAGGCCCAGGCCGGTCCCGGAGATCGCGTGCCGGGCCGTGTTGCTGGCCCGGAAGAACCGGGTGAACAGGTTGTCGAGTTCGTCGCGCGGGATGCCGATGCCGGAGTCGCGCACGACCATCACCACGGTTGACCCCTCGGCCCGCCCGGTGACCGTGACCGTCCCTCCGGGAGGGGTGAACTTGACGGCGTTCGACAGCACGTTCATGAACATGCGGTCGAGGTAGTACCGGTCGCCGAGCAGCGGCAGCGGGCCGGCGACCTCATAGGTCATCGCGACGCTGGCCATGCGCGCGTTCGGTGCCAGCGTCTGGCAGGCGCCCTCCAGGACGGCGCCGACATCGATCGGCTCGAGTGTCATGGTCATCGTGGCCGACTCGATCCGCGACATCACGAGAAGGTCCTCGATGAGCATGCGCAGGCGCTCGACGTTGCGGTCGACGACGGTGAGCATCCTCGTCTGGGTCGGGTTCAGCGGTCCGGTGTCCTCCTCCAGCAGCACCTCGAGGTAGCCCGCCACGCTGGTCAGCGGGGTGCGCAGGTCGTGGGAGATGTTGGACAGGAACTCCGTCTTGGCCGCGTCCAGGTCCTGGAGGCGCTGGACCAGTTCCTGTTCGTGGGCGTACAGCCGTGCGTGGGTCAACGCCCGGCCGAGGTCGGCGGCGATCATGCGGACCACCTGGATCTCGAGTGGCGTCCAGGTGCCATGACCGAGCCGCTTGATGGCCATGAGGTGCCCGATCCGCTCGTCGCCCTCGCCGATGGCGGCGGTGACCGCCGGTCCGGCGCCGGCAGCCCGCAGGCTGTCCCGTTCCTGCCCGGTGAGCGAGCTGTCGGGCTCCGCCGACGCGTCCACGACGTAGAGCGGGTCTTCGTTGATCGGCCACTCTTTGGTCGCGTGAACCAGCGTGGTCGGGTCGCCCACCGCGTCGGGCGCGCTCCACGTCGCGGACGTCGCGATGACCTCCGCGGTCGCGGACGGTCGGATCAGCACGTGGTCGACGTTCAGCAGGTGGCCCAGGCCGCGGGTCGCGGCGCTGGTCGCCTCCGCGCCGGAGAGGTGCCCGCGCACCGCGACGGACACGTTGCGGGTCTCGGCCAGCAGCCGGCGTTCCATCGCCGACCGGTCGGCGGCCTCGTTCACGGCCTCCGCGACCGCGGCGATCTCCGCGGGCGCCTCCTCGGCGTCCACGTGCACGTCGACGTTCTCCCGGGCGAGTTCGTCGATGGCGTTGACCACCTGGCCGAGCGGGGTGGTGATGCGCCGGGTCGCCCGCCAGCCGATCAACGCGACGATGGCCACGGCGATGGCGGTCAGTACGGCCAGCCCGATCAGCGTGGCGCGGGCCAGCGCGTCGAGATCGGCAAGCGTGTTCGTCGCCGTTGTCGTCAGTCGACTGTCCAGGTTGGCGGTCGCGATCGCCACGTAGTCGAACCGCTCCAGGACCTCCTTGATCTCCTTGTCGGAGATGACGGCCGGGTCCTGGATGATGCACCGGTCGGCGAGCGACCACCACACCTCCGTCTGGTACGCCACCTCGGCGATGGCCGCGGCTTCCGCCCCGCCCGTCAGGCTGCGCAGCTCCGCGACTTGCTGGGGGTACGCGCGCTGGGCCTCCCAGTACACCTGCCGGTATTTCAGGTCCGACGTGAGCAGGTATCCGTCCAGCGCCAGCTGGCCGCTCGTGATCGCCCGCTTCATGTCGGCGTTCGCGGAGCGGGCCTGCATGACGGTGGCCATCCGCTCCCGCGCCGTGAGGTACAGGGGGAGTGCCACGAAGATCGCTCCGGCGCCGCCGAGCAGGGTCAGGACGACCAGCGCCGCGAACGACCGACGCAGCAGGCTCGCGACGGTGATGCGACCCTCCCGGTGCCGGGGTCGGAACCGCGTCATGGTGGTGTCCTCGGACGTGGATGTGCGTCATGTCCGACTTTGTCACCTGCCGGTGGTAGTGGGCGCGCGATTGGGGATATCCACGGGGCCGACGGCGTGTGTGTCGGTGGCGGTCGATGGGTAGGACGTCCGGGAACCGGGAGCCGGCGCGAATGGTCCGACTTATCCGTTAGACGTTTGCGGGGGTCGGCCCGATATCATAGGAGGGGTCCAGTGCCGTCGAGTTGCGGAGAGCAGGTGGCTTAGGCCCGCCGGGCCGAGATATGACCGCCAGTCCACCCCCAGCGGCACAGCCGCGCGTGCAGACCAAGATCACGGTCGACAACCCGCAGCAGATGGTGAGCCTGCTCGGCTCGAACGACGAGATTCTCCGTCTGATCGAGCGCACGGTCGCCAGCGACGTGCACGTGCGCGGCAACGAGATCACCATCTCCGGCGCGCCGGCCGACAACGCTCTGGCCGAGCGCATCTTCGCCGAACTACTGGAACTCATCGAGAAAGGCGAGACGCTGACCGCTGACGCCGTCCGCCGCACGGTGGGCATGCTCGAAGAGGGCACCACCGAGCGGCCCGCCGAGGTGCTGACCCTCAATATCCTCTCCCGTCGCGGGCGCACCATCCGACCCAAGACGCTGGGCCAGAAGAAGTACGTGGACTCGATCGACGAGCACACGATCGTCTTCGGCATCGGCCCCGCCGGCACCGGCAAGACCTACCTGGCCATGGCCAAGGCCGTCCAGGCGCTGCAGGCCAAGCAGGTCAACCGGATCATCCTCACCCGGCCCGCCGTCGAGGCCGGCGAGCGGCTGGGCTTCCTGCCCGGCACGCTCAACGAGAAGATCGACCCGTACCTGCGTCCGCTGTACGACGCGCTGCACGACATGCTCGACCCCGAGTCGATCCCGCGGCTCATGGCCAACGGCACCATCGAGGTCGCCCCGCTGGCCTACATGCGCGGCCGCACGCTCAACGACGCGTTCATCATCCTGGACGAGGCGCAGAACACCACGCCCGAGCAGATGAAGATGTTCCTGACCCGGCTCGGGTTCGGCTCCAAGATCGTGGTGACGGGCGATATCACCCAGGTCGACCTGCCGGGCGGCACGAAGAGCGGCCTGCGCGTCGTGCGGGACATCCTCAGCGAGGTCGAGGACGTCCACTTCGCGCAGCTCTCCAGCGCGGACGTTGTCCGTCACCGCCTGGTCGGTGAGATCGTTGACGCGTACGCCCGGTGGGACGCCGAGCAGGAAGCGCCTGTCGTGCACGCCGTGCAGAGCCGCGGCGGTCACAATGGGCGGGCCGCCCGCAGGCGTTGAGGTGAACCAGAGGAAACTCGCATCGTGTCCATAGAGATCGCCAACGAGTCCGGGGCCGTCGTCGAGACCGACGCCATCCTCGCGGTGGCCCGGTACGCCCTCGACGAGATGGGCGTCAACCCGCTCGCCGAACTGAGCATCCTGCTCGTCGACATCGGCTACATGGCCGAGCTGAACCACCGGTGGATGGGCGGTGACGGCCCCACCGACGTGCTCGCCTTCCCGATGGACGAGGGCACGATCGACCACGGCCCGGCCGAGACCGGCGCCGAGCCGGCCCTGCTCGGCGACATCGTGCTGTGCCCGGAGGTGGCGGCCAAGCAGGCCGCCACCGCGGGCCACACGGCCGCCGACGAGCTGCACCTGCTCACCGTCCACGGCGTGCTCCACCTGCTCGGCTACGACCATGCCGAGCCGGACGAGGAGCGCGAGATGTTCGGGCTGCAGGCCAAACTGCTGGAGGGGTGGCGAGCCGCCCGATGAGGAGCCGAGGGTGTCCGAGGCAACTCTGATCATCGTCGCCGCGGGCCTGGTCGTCCTGGCCGGCATCTTCGCCATGTCGGACGCCGCCATGTCGACCGTGTCGCCCGGGCGCGCGGCCGAGATGGCCCGCGAGGGCCGGCGGGGCGCCAAGTCACTGCAGATCATCGCGGCCGACGTGCCGCGCTACGTCAACCTGCTGCTGCTCCTGCGGCTCGCGTGCGAGCTGACCGCGACCGTACTCATCGCGATCCTGGCATTTGACGCGTGGGGGACGGGCTTTCCGGCGGCGCTGTTCACCGCGGGCATCATGTCCGTGGTCAGTTTCGTCGTCGTCGGGGTCGGCCCGCGCACGATCGGCCGGCAGCATTCCTACGCGGTCGGTCTGGCGCTGGCCCCGCTGGTGCGCTGGCTCGGCCGCGCGCTCGGGCCGCTGGCGACCCTGCTCATCCGGGTCGGCAACGCGGTCACGCCCGGTCGCGGCTTCCGCGAGGGGCCGTTCGCCAGCCAGGTGGAGCTGCGCGAGCTGGTCGACCTGGCGGAGCAGCGCGGCGTCGTGGAGCACGACGAGCGGGAGATGATCCATTCGGTGTTCGCGCTGGGCGACACCATCGCCCGCGAGGTCATGGTGCCACGCACGGAGATGGTGTGGGTCGAGTCGGACGCCACCGTGAAGCAGGCCCTGCAGGTCGCCCTGCGGTCGGGCTTCTCGCGGCTGCCGGTCATCGGCGACACCGTCGACGACGTGCTCGGCATCGCCTACCTGAAGGATCTCGTGCGGCGCGAGCAGCCGGCCACCGAGCTGGTGTCCCAGGTGATGCGGTCCGCGGCCTACGTGCCCGAGTCCAAGCACGTGGACGAGCTGCTGCGGGAGATGCAGGCCGCGCGCACCCACATGGCGGTCGTCGTCGACGAGTACGGCGGCACCGCCGGGCTGGTCACCATCGAGGACATCCTCGAGGAGATCGTCGGAGAGATCACCGACGAGTACGACCAGTACGAGCGCCCGCCCGTGGAACGCCTCGACGACGACCGGGTGCGGGTCACCGCGCGCCTGCCGGTCGAGGACCTCGGCGAGCTGTTCGACGTGGAACTGCCCACCGACGAGGTCGAGACCGTCGCCGGCCTGCTGGCGCAGGCCCTGGGCCGGGTGCCGATCCCCGGCGCGGTGGCCGTCATCGGCGGGCTGCGCCTGGAGGCCGAGGGCGCCACCGGCCGCCGCAACCGCATCGACACCATGCTCGTCACCCGCGAACGCGCGGCCGAACTGGCCCCCGAACGCGACGAGAAGCAGACCGCAGACGCCTGAGGAGTGGCACCGTTCATGCCTGAGCTGGACACCGACATCGCCCCGTTGAGCGCCGAGGACGCGAAGCTGGTCACGCTCGCCCGGTCGGCCCGCGCCCGCACCGTCGCCCTGGAGGGCGCGGCCGTGCGCGACGGCGACGGCCGCACGTACGCGGCCGCCACGGTCGGGCTGCCGTCGTTGTCGCTGTCGGCGCTGCAGCTCGCCGTGGCCCAGGCCGTCTCTGCGGGCGCCACTGTGCTGGAGGCGGCCGCGGTCGTGACCGAGGCATCCACAGTGGATGGCGAGGGCTATGCGGCCGTCCGCGACCTGTCGGCGGAGGCTCCCGTGCACGCGGCGGGTCCGGACGGCACGGTCATCGGCACGCTCACCGGCCCGGTGGAGGCATGAGCCGGGGCGCGGGTCGCGCTGAGGAGCAGGCCTTTCGGGCGGGCTTCGCATGCTTCGTCGGCCGACCCAACGCGGGCAAGTCGACGCTCGTCAACGCCATCGTCGGGCAGAAGATCGCGATCACCAGCAACCGGCCGCAGACGACCCGGCATGTGGTGCGCGGCGTCGTGCACCGCCCGGACGCGCAGCTCGTCTTCGTCGACACCCCCGGCCTGCACAGACCCCGTACTGTCCTCGGCGAGCGCCTCAACGACCTGGTCCGCCAGACGTGGAGCGAGGTCGACGTGATCGGCCTGTGCCTGCCGGCCGACGAGGAGATCGGCCGCGGCGACCGGTTCATCACGGCCGAGATCGCCGAACTGAAGGCCCCCGTGGTCGCCGTCGTCACGAAGACCGACCTGGTCGGCAAGGCTGAGCTGGCCGAGCGCCTGCTCGCGGTCACCCAGTTGGGCGACTTCGCCGAGGTCGTGCCCGTGAGCGCGGTCAGCGGCGACCAGCTCGACGTGCTCGTCGACGTGCTCGCGACCTATCTGCCGCGCTCGCCCCAGCTCTACCCGTCCGACATGATCACGGACGAGCCCGAGCAGGTGCTCATCGCGGAGCTGATCCGCGAGGCCGCGCTCGAGGGCGTGCGCGACGAACTGCCGCACTCCATCGCCGTACTCGTGGAGGAGATCCAACGGCCCGACTCCGACGCCGGTCCCCGCGCGGTGACGAAGATCTACGCCGACGTGTACGTGGAGCGCCAGAGCCAGAAGGCGATCGTCATCGGCGCCGGCGGCAGCCGGCTGCGCGACGTCGGCACCCGCGCCCGCGGCGAGATCGAGGACCTCCTCGGCACCCGCGTCTACCTCGACCTGCACGTGCGCGTGGCGAAGGATTGGCAACGCGACCCCCGCCAACTGCGACGCCTCGGCTTCTGACCACGCGTGGCGTACGAACCGTACGAGTCGTACGATTGGCGTATGGCTCAGCCCGCCCACGAATCACCGCGCGACCCGCAGGAGATGCCCATCTCCAGCGCCCGCGACGACCTCGCCAACGTGGTCTCCCGCGCCCACTTCAACGGCCGGATCACCTACCTGACCCGGCGCGGCCAGCGCCTCGCGGCGATCGTGCCCGCCGAACTGGCGGAGGCCATCGAACGCGCCGAGGACGCGGCCGACGTCAACGCCGCCCGTGAGGCCCTTGCCCGTATCGACGCCGGCGACAAGCCCGTTCCACTGGCCGGGCTGCGCGCCGAGCTGGACTTGTGACGACGTCCGGTCCCGCCACCCCACCTACCTACCGGATCGAGGTCGACAGAAGGGTCGCCAAGCTGCTCGGTAAGCTCGACCGACCCGTGCAGGCACGTCTCATCGCCGCGGTCGCCACCCTCTCGACCGACCCTCGGTCCCACGGCGTCAAAGTCCTGACCGGACACCCGGGCCTGCTACGCATCCGCGTCGGCGACTACCGGATCGTCTACACCGTCGAAGATGACCGCCTCGTGGTCCTGGTCGTCCATTTAGGCCACCGCAGCGACGTCCACGACGCTCTGTGACAGGGATTCCGGCGTTGAGTTTCCGTCCAGGTTTGCTGGGTAGGAACCAGCGATGCGCAATCGTTACTTTGACGTCGTTCGAGCCGTCGCCATCGTGCGGGTTGTGCTGTACCACTCGACCGGCATCGTCGGTCTGACCGTCGTCCTTCCGGCCATGGGCGTGATGTTCGCCCTGGCAGGGTCGCTGATGGCCGCGTCGCTGGACCGGCACGGCGTGCGCGCCGTCGGGCGCCGGCTGCGTCGCCTGCTGCCGCCGTTGTGGCTCGCCGGCGCCATCTTCGTGCCGGCGATGCTGCTCATCGGCGGCCTGCCGGTCGGCTGGCACCTGTTGCGCTGGGTTCTCCCGCTGCAGGACCCCGTCGCCAACGGCTGGGGCACGCGGGTGCTCGGCGTCGTGTGGTACCTGCGCGAGTACCTGTGGTTCGTGTTGTTGTCCCCCATCGCGCTGTGGGCGTTCCGGCGGTGGCCGGTGCCGGTGCTCGCCGTTCCGCTCGTGACGCGGGTGGCGTTGGAGTTCGGCCCGCCGGTCAACAAGGTGATCCTCGACTTCGGCCTCTACTTCGGATGCTGGCTGCTCGGCTTCGCCCACCACGACAACCTGCTGGCCCGCATCCGCCCGTGGGCGCGGGTCGCCATCGCGGTCGCGCTCGCCCTGGGTGCCGTGGTGGCGGGCCTTCACAACCCGACCGGCTGGTCCTGGGACCTCAACGGCATGCCGCTAGCCGACGCGTTCTGGTCCATGGCGTTCGTCCTCGTGCTCGTCGGCTTCGCCCCGCGCGACCTGGCGTTCGTCGACCGGCTGCCGCGCCTGCGGCGGGCGGTGGCGGTGCTCAACGCCCGCGCGGTCACCATCTACCTCTGGCACTCGTCGGCCATCGTCGCGGCGGGCGCGCTGCTCGCCGCCGCCGGGATCGGCGGTCTGACCTGGCGGCTGGCGCTCGCCGCGCTCCTCGTCGTCGTCGCGGTCCTCGTCTTCGGCTGGGTCGAGGACGTCGCGGCCCGCCGGCCGGTGCGGCTGGTGCCCGGCGCGCCCCGGCCCGTGCCGGCGCTGCGGCGACCCGCCCTGCCCGTTCCGGCCGTACGGGCCCCGGTGCTCGCCGCCGCCGCGATCGGCGTCCCCTCGTCCGGGGTGCCGGTGTCCCCCGCCGTCGGGCAGGTCACCCTGCCCACGCCGCGCTGGGGCGCGGCACAATGGTCCGATGCCCGGGATGCGCACGAAGCTCTACCGCGACGACGCGATCGTGCTGCGCGCGCAGAAGCTCGGTGAGTCCGACCGGATCATCACGCTCTTCACCCGCCGGCACGGCCGCGTCCGGGCGGTCGCGCGGGGAGTGCGCCGCACCACGTCGCGCTTCGGCGCCCGGCTCGAGCCGTTCGGGCACATCGACGTGCAGCTCGCCGGGTCGGCCACGGTCAACCCGGCCACCGTCGAACGCGCACTGCACATGGTCAGCCAGGTCGAGGGCATCGACCTGTACGGGCGCACGTTCCTCGACGACTACCCCCGCTACACGGCCGCGTCCGCCATCGCGGAGACCGCCGAGCGGTTGACCCCGATCGAGCAGGAGCCGTCGCTGCGCCTGTTCCTGCTCACCCTCGGCGCGCTCAAGGCCCTGTCGGCCCGCGAGCACGCGGGCCCGCTGGTCCTCGACGCGTACCTGCTGCGGGCCATGGCGACGGCCGGCTGGGCGCCCGCGCTGAGCGGCTGCGCCGTGTGCGGGACGGCGGGGCGGCACAGCGCGTTCTCCGTACCCGCGGGGGGTTCCGTGTGCCCGGACTGCCGACCACCCGGCGCCACCCGGCCCGCGCCGGCCACCCTGGACCTCATGGTGGCCCTGGCCGACGGCGACTGGAAGGTCGCCGACGCCAGCGAGGAGCGCCCGCGTCGCGAGTGCAGCGGCCTGGTCGCGGCGCACCTGCAGTGGCACCTTGAGCGGGGGTTACGCTCGCTGCCGTTGGTGGACCGGACGAGCAATGGGGAGCGCACGTGATCAGATCGCTGGGCGGCCGGGGCCGCCGTCGCGCCGCCGCCGGTCCGCTTGTCCTCAAGCCGCCCACGCCGCACCCGTCGGGCGCCCGGCCGCCGGCGCTGCCCGCCGAGGTGCTGCCGAAGCACGTGGCGATCGTCATGGACGGCAACGGCCGGTGGGCCAAGGAGCGCGGCCTGCCCCGCACGAAGGGCCACGAGCGGGGCGAGTTCTCCCTGTTCGACACGGTCGAGGGCGCGATCGAGCTGGGCATCCCGTACCTGTCGGCGTACGCCTTCTCGACCGAGAACTGGCGGCGCTCGCCCGACGAGGTGCGCTTCCTCATGGGCTTCAACCGCGACGTGATCCGCCGCCGCCGCGACCAGCTCGTCGAGCTGGGCGTCCGGGTCGTCTGGTCCGGGCGGGCCGGGCGGCTGTGGAAGAGCGTGATCTCCGAGCTGCAGACCGCCGAGGAGATGTCGCGCCACAACACGACGCTGACGCTGCAGTTCTGCGTGAACTACGGCGGCCAGGCGGAGGTCGCCGACGCGGCGGCGGCCCTGGCCCGCGACGTGGCCGCCGGCAAGGTCGACCCGGACAAGATCAATGAAAAGGTCTTCGCGCGCTACCTCTACCACCCCGAGGTGCCCGAGGTGGACCTGTTCCTGCGCCCGTCCGGCGAGCAGCGCACGTCGAACTTCCTGCTCTGGCAGTCCGCGTACGCGGAGCTGATCTTCATGGACACCCTGTGGCCGGACTTCGACCGCCGCCACCTCTGGCACGCCTGCGAGCTGTACGCCCAGCGCGACCGCCGCTTCGGCGGCGCCATCCCCAACCCGGTCCCGCCGGCGGGGAACTGACCGGCTCCTGAAGCCTGAACCGCGCTGGTATGTATGGGTACCAGCCCGGTTCAGACTTCCGCGCGCGGGAGGGCGACCTTCACCGTCGTGCCCACGCCGACCGCGCTCGTTACCTCGATCGTGCCGCCGTGGTCGGTGACGATCCGCCGGGCGATCGCCAGCCCCAGCCCGCTGCCGCCCTGTGACCGGTCGGCGTTGCTGCGCGCCCGGTCGGCCCGCCACAGCCGATCGAACATGTGCGGCAGGTCGTCGGCGACGATGCCCCGCCCTGTGTCGGCCACCCGGATGATCGGCCCGTCTCCCACCGAGAGCGTCACGCGCCCGCCGGGCGGGGTCGCGGCGACCGCGTTGCGGATCAGGTTGCCCAGCACCTGGCGCAACCGGTCGGGGTCCGCGACCACGTCGACCGGCACGGGCGCGTCCGCCGTCAGGGTCACGCCGGCCGCCTCGGCGACGGCCGCGTGCGCCGTGCGGCACACCTCGACCAGCTCGGCGAGGTCCACGGTCGTGCGGTGGTAGGCCAGCGCGCCGGCCTCGGCGAGCGCCAGGTCCTGCAGGTCGTCGACGATCCGCTGCTGGAGCAGGGCCTCCTCGTGCAGCGAGGCGAACAGCTCCGGGTCGGGGCGCAGCACGCCGTCGGCCAGCGCCTCCAGGTAGCCGCGCAGGTTGGCCAGGGGGGTACGCAGCTCGTGGGCGATGTCCGCGATGAGGCGGCGCTCGCGTTCCTCGCTGTCGGCGAGGGAGGCCGCCATCCGGTTGAACTCGCGCGCCAGGTCGGCGATCTCGTCGCGGCCCGTGACGGGCACCCGGTTGGCGAGGTCGCCGGAGCCGAGCCGGCGCGCCGCGACGGTGAGGGCGCTGATCGGACGCGTCACGCGGCGGCCGATGAGCAGCGCGGTGAGCGCCGCGGCCAGCATCACCGCCCCGGCGGCCAGCGCGATCGACCCGTTGGGGATCGTGCGCGGGGTCGCGTCGACCGCTCCGACGAAGAGCCGCGTCTCCTCCGGGGCGGCCCGGTCGATCTCCCGGGTGAAGATCAGCTGCAGGCAGTCGATGTCCTGGTCGCCGCGCTCCGCACACAGGCCGGTCTGCGCGTACACGGCCTGCATGGCGATCTTGTCGTTCGCGGTGGTCCGGTCGCACTCCGGGTGGCGCTTCTGGTCGCCGACCGGCTCGAAGACCGGCAGCTCCAGCTTCGGGTGCGTCAGGCGCACCGGCACGCCCAGCCGCGTCAGGCAGGCCGCCCGTGGCCAGCCCAGCATGTACCCGGTCACGATCTCGGCGCCGAGCTGGGCGCGGGTCTCGCCGGTCCAGGCGGTGAAGGCCGGCATCGGCGGCCGGGGGTCGACCACGGCCGCCTCGCCCGTCACCGGGCGCGCGACGCCGCCCCCGAGCAGGTCCGTGTCGACGAGCAGGGTGCCCGTCGCGGTCACCAGCCGCAGCCGCTGCCCGAGCCGGTCGGACAGGGCCCGCACCGTCGCGTCGACGCCGTGCCAGGTGCCGTGCGCGCGCCCGTACCCGGCGAGTTCGGCGACGGCCGCCGCGACGTCGTCCGGGTCCGCGGGGCTGCTCTTCGTGAGCTGCTCATTGGCCTGGCGCACGGTGAGCCAGGCGGTCGCGGCCGTCGAGGTCGCCACCAAAAATATGATCATGAGTACCACCCTGACGCGGAAACTCACTCGTCGCACATCCGGTAGCCGCGGCCGTACACGGTCTGCACGTAGCGGGGGTGGGCGGGGTCGGCCTCCACCTTGCGGCGCAGGTTCATCACGTGGGCGTCCACGGTGCGTTCCTCGACGTACCGGTCGAAACCGAACGCCTTGTCGATGATCTGGGTACGGGTGAAGACCCGGCCGGGCTCCGCGGCGAGCACCTGCAGGATGCCGAACTCCTTGGCGGTCAACTCGACCGGCCGGTCGTCGACGCGTACCTGGAAACGCCCCGTATCGATGCGTAGGCCGCCGACGAGCAGCACCACCGCGTCGTCCTGCGGCAGCCGCCCCGAACGCCGCAGCAGCGCGCGGACCCGGGCCGTCAGCTCGCGCGGGCTGTACGGTTTGGTGAGGTAGTCGTCCGCCCCGATGTCGAGGCCGAGCAGCAGGTCGTCCTCCGTCGAGCGGGCCGTGACCAGCAGGATCGGCACGTCGGACTCGGAGCGCAGGATGCGGCACACGTCCAGCCCGTCGACGAGCGGCATCATCACATCGAGCACCACGAGGTCGGGCCGGTACGCGCGGCACCGGTCCAGCGCCGCCCGGCCGTCGCCGACGACCTGCACGCTGTGGCCCTCGCGCTCCAGGTAGACACGCAGCAGGTTCGCCTGCTTCGGGTCGTCCTCCGCGACCAGCACCTTCGCCACCATGCGGCCAACGGTAGGAGGCGTCCGGCGCCGGCGCGACCCGCTGTCACACAGCCCACGAGCATCGCAGGAGTTCTTCATCACTTCTTCATGACCGCCCCCCTACGGTCGCCGGCATGAGATTGATCCATGCGGTGCCGTCGGTGCTCGGAAGCCTGTTGCTGCTGGCCGGCTGCGGTGGCGACCCGGAGCGGTCCGGCGTCGCCTCGGCGCGGACCGGTGGCGCCGCGCCGGCCACCGGCGCGGCGTCCGACGTCGTCACGGAGTACGTCGAGTCGGTCCGGGAGTTCGTGGCCTGCGTCCGCAAAGAGGGCCTGAAGGTGACGGACCCGGACGGCAAGGGACGGTTCACCTTCGAGGGCGACCTGCGCATCCTCAAGGCGGATCCGAAGTTCGCCGCCGCGCAGAAGAAGTGCTCCGCGCTGCTGCCCCCGGTGCCCAAGGAGCTGCGGGAGAAGCCCGTGCGCACGGCCGAGGAGATCGAGACGGCCCGCGAGTACGCGAAGTGCATGCGCGCCAACGGGGCCCCCGACTTCCCCGACCCGGGGCCGGACGGCTGGTTCCCCGAGGACGCCGAGGGCGAGCCCCTCCCGTGGGACCAGACGTCCGAGGGTGCGCAGCGGGCCGGCCGGACGTGCGGGCCGATCATCGGCGCGCCGACCGATCCCGGCCCGGGGCAGGGCTGATGAGGCGACGCGCGTGGCTGGTCGGCGGCGTCGTCGGCGTGGTGGCGGCGGCCGGCACGGTCGCGGCGGTCGGCTTCGGCCGTTCGGGCGGCCAGTCACCCGTCGCCGCGCCGACCCCGGCCGCGACGGTCGAGGTGACCCGGGGCGACCTGGTCGACTACGTGACCCTGGACGCCTCCGTCGGGTTCGGCGAGGCGCGACCGCTGACCGTCAAGGCCACGGGGACGTTCACCTGGCTCCCCGCGGCCGGCGCGACCGTGCGCCGCGGGCAGCCCGTGGCCCGCGTGGACGAGAAGCCGGTCGTGCTGCTTTACGGCACTGTGCCCGCCTACCGGGCCCTGACCGTGGGGACGCGGGGCACGGACGTCGCGCAGCTCGAACGCAACCTCGACGCGCTCGGGTACACCGGGTTCGCCGTCGACGACATGTTCTCGGCGAGTACCGCCGAGATCGTCCGTAGCTGGCAGCGCGACCTGGGGGTGCCCGAGACGGGTACGGTCGACGCGACCGCCGTCGTCTACGTCGCCGGCGCTGTGCGGGTCGCTGCCCAGTCGGTCCGCGTGGGCGCGGCGGCACCGGCCGACGCGCTGTCCGTCACGGGTACGGCGAAGGTCGTGGTGGCCACCGCCGACGCGGCGGACGCCGGCTGGGCGGAGCCCGGGGTGGCGGTCACCGTGGTCCTGCCCGACGGCGCGACCGTGCCCGGCCGCGTCGCCGCCGCCGGCACCGGCGCCGCCGCTCCGGCCGCCGAGGGGGAGGCCGGGGCGGCGGGGGCCCGGATCGCCGTGACGGTCCCCGACCAGAAGGCGCTCGCGGGCGCCACGTCCGGGCTGACGGTCCGCTACGCGGCCCGCACCCGGTCCGACGTGCTCAGCGTTCCGGTCTCGGCGCTGCTGGCCCTCGCCGAGGGCGGGTACGGCCTGGAGCTGGTCGAGGGCGGCGCGACGCGGATCGTGGCGGTACGGGCGGGGATGTTCGCCGACGGGCGGGTGGAGGTCTCCGGCCCGGGGATCGCGCCGGGGGCCGTCGTCAGGATGCCGACGTGACCCCGGCGGCCGAACTGGCCGGAGTCACCAAGGTCTACCCCGGCGGGGTGGCCGCGGTGCGGGGCGTGGACCTCACGATCGGCCGCGGCGAGTTCGCGGCGATCGTCGGGCCGTCCGGCTCCGGCAAGTCGACGCTGCTGAACCTGCTCGGCACGCTCGACCGGCCCACCGGGGGCCGGGTCCGGGTGGCCGGGGAGGAGATCGCCGACCTGTCCGACCGCCGGCTGTCCGCGCTGCGGGCCACCACGATCGGCTTCGTGTTCCAGCAGTTCCACCTGACGGCCGGCGTACCGGCGCTGGACAACGTGGCCGACGGCCTGCTCTATGCCGGGGTGCCGCGCCGGGAGCGGCGGGAGCGCGCGGCCGCCGCCCTGGCCCGGGTGGGCCTGGCCGGGCGCGTCGACCACGTGCCAGCGCAGCTGTCCGGCGGGGAGCGCCAGCGGGTCGCCATCGCCCGGGCGGTGCTCGGGGAGCCGGTGCTGCTGCTGGCCGACGAGCCCACCGGCAACCTCGACTCGGTCGCCGGCGAGGGCGTCCTCGACCTGCTCGGCGACCTGAACGCGGCCGGCACGGCCGTGGTGGTCATCACCCACGACCTGGGCATCGCGTCGCGGCTGCCCCGACGCATCGAGATCAAGGACGGCCGGATCGTGGTCGACGCGGTGAGCGCGGCGGAGGTGACGGCGTGAGCAGGCGGAACATCCGGCTGCGGCCCGGCGACATCGCGCGGCTCGGCGCCGCCGGCCTGCGGACGAGGCCGCTGCGGGTCGTACTCTCCGCTCTGGGTATCGCCATCGGCATCGGGGCGATGATCGCCGTGGTGGGCATCTCGGCGTCCAGCCACGCGGAGCTCGACCGGGCCCTGAGTCGCCTCGGCACGAACCTGCTGACCGTCGCGCCCGGCAGCACGGTGCAGGGCGGCACCGCCACGCTGCCCGAGGAGTCCGTGGCGATGATCGCCCGGATCGGGCCGGTCGAGTCGGTCGCCGCGACGGCGCTGCTCGACGCGCACGTCTACCGCAACGATCACGTGCCGGCCGGCGAGACCAGCAGCGTCGACGTCCTGGCGGTCGACCGCGACCTGCCCGCCACGCTGCGCTTCACCGTGGCGAAAGGCAGCTGGCTGACCGCGGCCACGGCGAACTACCCGGCGGTGGTCCTCGGCGCCCGCGCCAGCCAGCGCCTCGACATCCGCGGCCCCGGCGTGCGCGTCTGGCTCGCGGGCCGCTGGTACGCCGTGGTGGGCGTGCTCAACCCGATCGAGCTGGCGCCCCAACTGGACAGCGCGGCGTTCGTGGGTTGGCCGGCCGCGCGGGGGTTCGCCCGCTTCGACGGTCACCCCACCACGGTGTACGTCCGGACGGTCGAGGCCGACCTGGGCGCCGTGCGGGCGGTGCTCGGCCGCACCGCGAACCCCGGCGCGCCGAACGAGGTGGCGGTCTCCCGCCCGTCCGACGCGCTGGCCGCCAAGCAGGCGACCGACGCGGCTCTGGCCTCGCTGCTGCTCGGGCTGGGCGGGGTGGCGCTGCTGGTGGGCGGCATCGGGGTGGCGAACACGATGGTCATCTCGGTGCTGGAGCGGCGTTCGGAGATCGGCCTGCGCCGGGCCCTGGGCGCGACGCGACGGCACGTGCGCCTCCAGTTCCTGACGGAGTCGTTGCTGCTCTCCGCCCTGGGCGGTGCCGGCGGCGTCGTCGTCGGCGTGGCCGTCACGGCCGCGTACGCCCTGAACCGGGGGTGGCCGGCCGTCGTCCCGGCCTGGGCGTCACTCGGCGGCCTGGCGGCCACGATGGCGATCGGCGTGATCGCGGGCATCTACCCCGCCATGCGCGCCAGCCGCGTCGCCCCCGCCGCCGCCGTCGCGGGCTAGCCGGCCGGCTTATGGCGTCATAGCCGTGGAATCCGGGCCCGCATTCCACGGCTATGGCGCCACAACGCGAATCCCGGGCGCGCTGGCGTACAGTGACGATGTTGTGAACGGGAGCTCCGGGGTGACGGGGCTGAGAGGGCGGACGAATCTGCCGCCGACCGCTGGAACCTGACCGGGTAATGCCGGCGTAGGGAGATTTGATAATGGCCACCCCTGCCACCCTCGACATCGACGTGCCCCGCACCCTGTCCGAGCCGGCACCGAAGCTGCTCGGACTGCGGGACACCCTCGGCCTCTGGGGCAACCTGGGCATCAGCCTGCTGCTGCCGGTCGCCGCCGCGTACGTGATCCTGCCGGGACGACCGTTCGGGCAGACCTTCTGGGCGATCGTGGTCGGCGCCGTGATCGGCGCCGTCCTGCTCGGTCTCGGCGCCGCGGCCGGCGCGCGGGAGGGCGCCCCGGCGATGGTGCTGCTGCGCGGCCTGCTCGGCCGGCACGCGTCCTACCTGCCGACGATCCTCAACATCGTGCAGTGCATCGGCTGGGCGACGTTCGAGATCGTCATCATCGCCGAGGCCGCCTCCCGCGTGCTGGACGCGCCCCGCTGGCCGTTCATACTCGGCGCGGGCGTGCTGGCCACGCTCATGGCGCTGCGCCCGCTCGGCGCGGTGCGGGTGCTGGCCCGCTACGCCGTGTGGGCCGCCCTGGCGAGCGTCGTCTACCTCTTCTGGGAGGTGCTCTCGAACCCGCTGCCGGCGTTCACCGAGGCCGGCGCCTCGTCGTTCTGGACCGCCGCCGACATCGTCATCGCGCTGCCGGTGTCCTGGTTCCCGCTGGCGGCGGACTACACCCGGCACGTGCGCGGCGGCCGCCCGGCGTTCGTCGGCACCGCCGTCGGGTACGGCGCGGCGACCATCGCCTTCTTCACGTTGGGCGCGCTGGCGCTGGCCGCGTACGGGGCCTCGGGCTTCGACGTGATCGGCGCGCTGCTGGCCCTGCAGTGGGGTTTCGTGGCGTTGCTCGTGCTGATCTTCGTCGAGGTCGACGAGGCGTTCGCCAACGTGTACTCGACGGCCGTCTCCGCGCAGAACCTGTCCGCGCGGCTGGACCGCCGGCTCCTCGCGCTCGCGGTCGGCGCCGTCGCGACGGTGCTCGCGTTCACCTTCGACATCGCGGCGTACGAGCCGTTCCTGTTCCTCATCGGTGCCGTTTTCGTGCCGCTCGTCGGCGTGTTCGTGGTGGCCTACTTCCTGGTGCCGCGCGGCACCTGGGACACCTCCGACACGGCCCCGGCCCGGCCGCTGCTGCTCCTGCCGTGGGCCGCCGGGTTCGTGGCGTACCAGCTGACCCTGCCCACGTACTTCGCCGGCACCGGCGCGGGCTGGACGGCCTGGTGGTCGGCCCGGCAGGCCGACCTGGGCATCGACCCGGCGAACGGCTGGTCGGCGTCGCTGGTGAGCCTCGCGGTGGCCGCGCTCGTGACCGCCCTGGTCTGCCTGCCGACGATCGTCCGCGCCCGACGCGGGGAGGTGGCGGTGCCCGCACCCCGTGCGGCGGACGCGGCCCGCGAAGCGGATCCGGCTGGCGAGGCGCGGTCGTGACCGCCGCCGCGCTGGGTCGCCTGCACGTCCTCACTGACGCCCGGGCCGGCCGCGACGCGCTCGCCGTGACCGGCGCGGCGCTCGCGGCCGGCGCACCGGTGGCGCAGTTGCGCGTCAAGGGCGCCACCGACCGCGACGTGTACGAGCTCGGCCGCCGCCTCATGGCGCTCTGCGCCGAGTACCAGGCGCTGTGCATCGTGAACGACCGGGTGGACATCGCCGTGGCCATCGGCGCGCACGGCACCCACCTGGGCGCGACGGACCTGCCGATCGAGGCGGTGCGACGGGTCGCGGGCCCCGGCCATCTGATCGGCGGCACCGCCCGCGAGCCGGGGCTCGCCGCCCGACTTGTTCAGGAAGGCGCCGACTACCTGGGCGTCGGCCCCGCCTTCGCCACGCGGACCAAGGACGGCCTGCCCGACCCGATCGGCCCCACCATGATCGGAGCGGTGGCGGGAGCCGTCCGCGTTCCTGTGATCGCCATCGGCGGCATAACGGTCGATCGCGTCCCGGAGCTTATGGCGGCGGGGGCATATGGCGTTGCCGTCGTTGGGGCCATCTCCGACGCGGTCGACCCGCAGGAAGCGACGAAACAGCTGCTTGTGGCGGTGACCCCGTGACCAGCGACGTGGTGGTGGCCGGCGGTGGGCTGATCGGCATGTCCGTGGCCTGGCGCTGCGCCCAGAAGGGCCTGCGGGTCACCGTCGTCGACCCCGATCCGACGCAGGGCGCCGGCCAGGCCGCCGCCGGCATGCTCGCCCCGGTGGCCGAGGCGTCCTACGGCGAGGAGCGCCTGCTCGGCCTGGCCCGGGCCTCACTGAAGCGGTACCCGGCCTTCGTCGCGGAGCTGCGCGACGCCACCGGACTGGACGTCGGCCTGCGTACGGCCGGCACGCTGCAGGTCGGCTTCGACGCCGACGATATCCGGGCGTTGGACGAGCTGCACGCCTTCCACCTGGAGCTGGGCCTGCCGGCCGAGCGGCTCACGCCGGGTGAGGCCCGCAGACGAGAGCCCTCGCTGACCACCCGCCTGCGCGGCGCGGTGAGCATCCCGTCGGATCACTCGGTCGACGCCCGGGCGCTGCGCGACGCGCTCGCCCACGCGGCCCGCAGGGCCGGCGCGACGCTGGTCACGACCGGGATCGAGGCGCTGGTCACGGCCGGCGGCCGGGCCACGGGTGTGCGGCTGGCCGACGGGACGACGCTCACCGCCGGCACGGTGGTGCTCGCCCTGGGCGCCTGGAGCGCCTCCCTGCCCGGCGTCCCCGACCTGCCTGTCCGCCCGGTGAAGGGTCAGATACTAAGGCTGCGCCTGGCCGCGGGGCTGCTCGACGGCACGGTCCGGGCGCTGGTGCGGGGCCGTCAGGTCTACCTGGTGCCGCTGCGCGACGACCAGCTCATCATCGGCGCGACCGCGGAGGAGAAGGGCTTCGACCGCTCGGTCACCGCCGGCGGCGTGTACGAGCTGCTCCGCGACGCCATCGAGGTCGTCCCCGGCGTCACCGAGCTGGAGCTCGTCGAGACGCTGGTCCGGTTCCGCCCCGGCACCCCCGACAACGCGCCACTGCTGGGGGAGTGCGACCTCAAGGGCCTCGTCCTGGCGACGGGCCACTATCGCAACGGCGTACTCCTCGCGCCCGTCACGGGCGAGGCCATCGCCGACCTGGTCGCCGACGGCACGTTGCCCGAGGCGGCGCGGGGGTTCGGGCTGGACCGGTTCAGGGAGCGGTCATGAACATTGTCATCAACGGCACGCCGGCCGACGTCACCGACGGCTGGTCGGTGGGGGACCTGGTCCGCGCGCGCACGGAAGAGCAGCGGCGCGTCGCCGTGGCGCGCAACAGCGAGGTGGTGCCGCGCGGCGAGTGGGACACCACGGCACTGTCCGAAGGGGACCGCATCGAGGTCCTCGCGCCGGTGGCGGGCGGCTGACCGTGGACGACACCCTGGTCATCGCGGGGGAGAGCTTCGACTCCCGCCTGCTGCTCGGCACCGGCGGCGTACCCAGTCTCGAGGTCCTGGAGAAGGCCATTGTGGGGTCGGCGACCCAGCTGGTGACGATCGCGCTGCGCCGCGTCGAGGCGTCGGCGGGCGCGCCGCTGCTGGAGGTCGTCGAGCGCCGCAAGGTCAGGCTGCTGCCGAACACGGCCGGCTGCATGACCTCCCGCGAGGCGGTGCTCACGGCGAAGCTGGCCCGCGAGGCGTTCGAGACGAACTGGGTCAAGCTCGAGGTCATCGGCGACGAGCACACCCTGCTGCCCGACCCGGTGGAGCTGCTCGACGCGGCCGAGCGCCTGGTCGCCGACGGCTTCACCGTCCTGCCGTACACGAACGACGACCCGATCACCGCGCGCCGGCTCGCGGACATCGGCTGCGCGGCGGTCATGCCGCTCGGCTCGCCGATCGGCAGCGGCCTGGGCATCCGCAACCCGCACAACATCGCGCTCATCCGCGAGGCCGTGCAGGTTCCGGTGATCCTCGACGCGGGCGTCGGCACGGCCTCGGACGCCGCGCTCGCCATGGAGCTGGGCTGCGACGCGGTGCTGCTCGCGAGCGCCGTGACCCGGGCGCGGGATCCCGAGCTGATGGCGGTCGCCATGCGCGACGCGATCCGGGCGGGCCGCGCCGCGTTCCGCGCCGGCCGCATCCCGCGCCGCTGGCACGCCGAGGCGTCCACCCAGATCGCCGGCTTCCCCGAGCTGTAATGCTGCCCCGCCTGCTCCTCCTCACGGACGCCACCCAGGCGGCGCGGCCGCTGACGTCCGTCGTGGCTGAGGCCGTCGACCGCGGCGTGCGCGCCGTCGTGCTCCGCGAGAAGTCCGAGGAGTACGCCCGGCGGCGCGCGCTGCCGGCCGACCTCGCCGCGCTCCTCGCCCCGGTCGGCGGCACGCTGATCGTGGCCGGCGGCCCGGCCGGCTCTGTCGTGCCCAGCGGCTCGTCCGGCTCTGCCTTGCCCAGCGGCGCTGCCGTGCCCGGCGATCCCGGCTGGCCGGCCGACGGCGTGCACCTCGCGGTCAGCGACGCGCTTCCCGACCCGCGCCCGGCGCTGGTCGGCCGGTCCTGCCACGACGCGGTCGAGGTCGCCCGGGCCGCGGCCGAGGGCTGCGACTACGTCACGGTCTCCCCGGTGTATCCCACGGCGTCCAAGCCCGGCTACGGCCCGGCGCTGGGCCCGGCCGCGCTCGCCGCGCTGTGCGGGTCGGTGCCCGTCTTCGGGCTGGGCGGCGTGCTGCCCGAGCACGTGGGTGACTGTCTGCGCGCCGGCGCGTACGGCGTCGCTGTCATGGGTCCCGCGATGCGTGACCCGTCCGTCGTCACCGCCTACCTGGCGGCCCTAGCGGAGGTACCGTCGTGAACCCACCGGTCGCGTTGACGATCGCCGGCTCGGACTCCGGCGGCGGCGCCGGCATCCAGGCCGACCTGAAGACCTTCGCCGCCCATGGCGTGTTCGGCACGAGCGCCATCACCGCGCTCACCGCGCAGAACACGGTCGGCGTCCGGGGCGTGCACGCCGTGCCGGCCGACTTCGTGGTGGCCCAGGTGGAGGCCGTACTCGAGGACCTGCCGGTGGCCGCGACCAAGACGGGGATGCTGGCCACCGCGGAGATCGTGCACGCGGTCGCCAAGCTCGCCGCCGCCGGCCGGCTGCCCAGGCTCGTGGTCGACCCGGTGATGGTCGCGTCCAGCGGCGACCGCCTGCTGGAGCCGGAGGCCGAGCGCCTCTACGTGGCGGAGCTGCTGCCGCGGGCCGCCGTGGTGACGCCGAACCTCATCGAGGCCGAGGTCCTGCTCCAGGGCTCGATCGGCACCTTGGCGGAGCAGCGTGAGGCGGCTGTCGCGCTCGGTGCGCTGGGCCCTTCGGTAGTGGTCGTGAAGGGCGGCCACGCCGTCCGCGACGCGTCATCGGAGGCCGTGGACGTGGTCTGGGACGGCACCACGATCCACGAGCTGCGCGCGCCCCGCGTGGACACTCCCAACAACCACGGCACGGGCTGCACGTTCGCCTCGGCGGTGGCCGCCGGCCTGGCCAAGGGCCTGCCGACGATGGCGGCCGTCGAGTCCGCGAAGGCCTACGTCCTGCGGGCGGTCACGGCCGGCGCGTCCTGGTCCCTGGGCTCCGGCCACGGCCCACTGGACCACTTCGCCTGAGCATGATCAAAGAGACGCCGCGGGGCCAGGTGGGCTGTGGCTCACGGCCCACCACCACCACCGCCACCGCCGCCGGAGGGCGCCCGCGGCGCGAGCATCGACTTTCGAATCGAGAGCACTGTGGACATCACAGCATTGAGGTTGTCTCCGCCAGGTTGCCAGGCCAGCCCGCTGAGCCAGGGTGGCGGGGTCGCGGCGGTCAACCCTGACCAGGTTGCGAGGCTCGCGCCGGTGCCGACCAGTTCGGACAGCGACGGCTCGTCGGCCGGCGTGATCGCGGCGAGCCACGCCCGGCCCGCCCTGGTCGGCCGCATCAGGCCGGAGGCCCACGCGCTGGCCACCCACAGCAGGGGCACCACCACAACCCCGGCCACGAGGGCGCCGACGGAGCCGCCGCCATTGTCGCCGCCCACGGCCTTGAAGAACATGTACGCGAGGGCAAGCGTGCTCACCGTCGACACGGCGTAGAGGATCCACGCGAGCCACCGCAGCGGGCGGCGGCCGAGCCCGTCGGCAACGACCCGGTGGCGTTCGGCCCGCACGACTTCCGGCAGCACGGTGTGGAGCGTGTGGGGGTTCAGTTCGCGGGTCGGCCCGGGTTCGAAGATCCGGCTCAGGAAGTCGCGGTCCGTAGCGGTCAGCGCGTGGCCCGCCGGCCGGCTGACCACCTCGACGCGCTGCTTGTCCGGCAGCCACCGCACCGCGACCGCGCCACGCTCGGCGAGCGCCAGGAGCTGGGCTACGCCCGGCGTCGCCACGCCCGCCCCGGCGTCGCGCAATATCGACTCACGAAGATAGTTGCGCATCCGGAAAGGATAGTTCGGATGTCCACTATGGCGCCATGCGACCGCGATCACGACCCGGCTCGTCGGACGGCCCGCCCGGCCCATTCGGCGGCCTGTTCGAGAGCGGTCAGTACCTCGGCGTGCCGAGGGCTGTCCACCAGTCGCAACGCGTCGCACAGCGCGGCGATCTCCGTACCCAGTCCAGCCGCGATGTCGGCGGCGGACGGCTCGGCGTGGTCGAGGTCGCGTGGGCCGCGTCGCCTGAGCCGGCGGTGGTACGTCGCGAAGGCGGCGGCCACCGCGGTGACGTACGCGGCCACGCCGAACACCAGGGTGGAACCCGACAGGACCAGCGCGAGGATGGTCACCCCGGCGAGGATCACGACATTGGACAACACCGCGACCAGCCGGGTGGTGGTTGACGTGTACGTGGTCATGTTCGGTGGGTCGAGCAGGTCGGCCGCGGACCGTAGCGCGAACGCCGTCTGTTGGCACGCGACCGTGAGCCCTTCGTTCCCGGACGGGGCCTGCCGCCAGGCGCGGACCTGTGCCGTCCAGACGGCGCGGTCGGCGTCCACGGCCGCCTCGCGCACCCGGGCGGCGAACTCCCACGAGGGCATTGTCCCGGTCACTCGGCCACGTCCCGGCCGAACCGCGCCCAGAGCCAGACGGTCCCGCACAGATGCGCGTCGGCATTGTGCAGGTGCGTCAGGAAGACATCCCGTTCGCCCACCCATCGGGCCTGCCCGCCCGTGCGGATCGGGACCGCCACCCGACTGAACCGCTCGACCGCGAGCCGGCCGATCATGCCACGCGCCCTGACGAGCAGCGCGCCGACGTCCTCGCGAGCGACCAGGTCAGAAATGTCGAGGCGGCCCGGCCAGTCCGGTGGCAGCGCTCTGGCCCACAGCCACTCGTCACAACGTCGCAGGACAAGGTAGAGGACGGCGGACAACGCCACCTGTCCGATCCACACCACGAGCACGGTCAGCCAGACCGGAAGATCAAACAGAACCCCACCGGCGTACGCGCACCCGCACGCCACGACGCCCATGGCGACCACCTCGACGGCAACCCACGGTGTCCGGAGCATGCCGTCCGGCTGCCGGCGGGTCCGCGCCGCCTGGCGCGCGGCGTCGGTCAGCTGGTTGCGCGCAGCCGCTTGACCATGTTGTAGACGAACAGCGTCTTGTCGGACGCGTCCTCGCGGTCGAACGCCTCGATGGCGTAGTCGTTGTAGACCAGTCAGCGGAACACGGGGTTGAACGTGCCGGTGAGCACCGCCGCGGTCACCGCCAGCGCCCCGACCGCCACCGCGCCGGCGACGAGCAGCGCGTCGGCGCCGGTGAACCGCTGCTCGCGGGCGTAGCTGCGGGGCAGCCCCGAGTCGAACCCGCGCGCGTCCATCGCGGTCGCCAGCTGGGTGCCGCGCCGGATCGCGTGCACCAGCATCGCGAACGTCATCGACGCGAACAGGCGCGCCCGCGCGAGCGGGTTGGCGCCCGCGTCGATGCCGCGCGCCCGCCGCGCCATGGTCAGCATCTCCCAGTCGTTGCCCAGCAACGGCAGCAGCCGCAGCGCCGCGAGCGCGCCGAGCGCGAACCGCGCCGGTACCCTGGCATTCTGCACCAGCGAGTCGGCCAGGTCGGTCGGGTCCGTGCTGGCGAACACCGCGATGCTCGGCAGGGCCAGCGCGAACACCCGCAGCACCAGGCTCGCCGCGCTCAGGAGCATGCCCGTCGTCAGCACCCACGGCCCCAGCGAGATCAGCGTCGCGCCGGTGCGCTGCCCGAAGACCACATAGGTCAGTGCCGCCCCACCGGCCGCCGCGAACAGCGGCCAGAACCGCGCCGCCAGCACCCGGAACCGCAGCCCGAACAGCGGCAGCACCGCCAGCTCCACGGCGAGCGCGACGGCTGGGGCGACCGGGTCGAGCGACACCACCAGGGCGAGCGTCAGCAGCGCGGCCGCCGCCAGCTTCGCGGTCGGGTTCCGCCGCGCCAAGGGCGCGGTCGGGTCGGCGACGGGCGGGGCGAACCTCACGCCGTCACCTCGATCGGCGCGCCGCTCAGGCCGACACCCCGCCGCGGGCACATCCCGCCGAAAACGCGGTTGCGGCAGTAGTTCCACGTGGGTTCAGCAACGCGCCTACACATGTGCGGTGTGGTCGCACTGACCCGCACATGTCCGATGGTTCGCGTGCTCACGGGGTCACCGTTCCGGCTGCCAGCTCCAGGTGGTCGTCGGCCAGGGCCGCGACGATGTCCAGGTCGTGGGTGACGGCGACGACGGCACGGCCGTCGTCGCGCAGCCGGGCCAACAGCTCGACCAGCTCACGCCAGGTCCGCCGGTCCTGGCCGAAGGTGGGTTCATCCAGGACGAGTACGCGCGGCGCGGTGGCCAGCGCCGTCGCCACGCTCAGCCGCCGCTGTTCGCCGCCCGACAGCGTGTAGGGGTTGGCCTCGGCCAGCCGGCTCAGCCGCAGCGACTCCAGCAGCTCCGCCACCACGGCGTCGACCTCGGCGGCCGGCCGTCCGCCGCGGCGGGGGCCCAGCGCCAGCTCGTCGCGCACCTTCGAGGTGACGAACTGGTGCTCCGGGTCCTGGAACACCGACCCGATCCGGGTCGCCAGGTCCCTCGCGGGCCACCTGTGCGGCGGACCGTCGACGGCCGCGCCGAGCGCCGGCGCGGCGCGCACCGCGCTGACCGCGGGCGCCCGCACCGCGCTG
>NZ_BAAALT010000040.1:0-6522 GCF_039528515.1 Luedemannella flava | reverse complement strand
CGCCAGGATGGCCAGCACCGCCGCCGCCGCGATCGTCGCGCCGACCGCGGCGAGGATCGCCGGTCGACTGACCCTTGTGGACATGCCGCCTCCCCGATGCCGTGGCGTTCCGCAGCATAGTGGGCCGGGGCGAAAACCGGCCGCGTCGACCGACACGCTGTGGCAGGCTGGACAACCGTGTCCGAGCAATGGAACGACCTCGCGGCGACGGTCCGGACCACGATCGACAAGCTGGTCGCGTCGGGCGACGAGGCGGGCGTCCAGGTGGCGGCGTACCTCGACGGGGAGCCGATCATCGACGCCGTCGCCGGGGTCGCCGACGCGCGTTCCGGGCGGCTGCTGACCGCCGACACACCGATCTTCAGTTTCTCGGTCGGCAAGGGCCTGCTCGCCACCGTCGTGCACGTGCTGGCCGAACGGCACCAGCTCGACTACGACCTGCGGATCGCCGACGTGTGGCCGGAGTACGCCCGGCACGGCAAGGGCGCCACGACGCTGCGGCACGCGCTCACCCATGCCGCCGGCGTCCCCGCGCTGCCCGCCGACATCCGGCCGGAGGACTTCGCGGACTGGGACCGGATGTGCGCGATCATCGCGGACGCGAGGCCCGAGTGGGAGCCGGGCACGGCCCACGGCTACCACGCGTGGACGTACGGGTGGCTGGTGGGGGAGACCGTGCGGCGGACCACCGGGCGGCGGGTGTCCGACGTGCTGGCGACCGAGATCGCGGCGCCGCTGGGCGTACCCGGGGAACTGCTCTTCGGGGTGCCCGACGATCAGCTGGACCGGGTCGCGCACCTGGACGAGCGGAACTGGTCCGCGGCGCTTGAGGCGATGGCCGGGCAGTTGCCCCACCTCGACCGGGTGGCGCCGCCGGGCGTGCGGCCCGACGCGGCGATCGGCAACAACCGCGACGTGTTGGGCGCTGACGTGCCGGCGGTCGGCACGGTGACGGCGCGCGCGGCCGCGCGGCTGTTCGCAGCGCTGATCGGGGAGGTCGACGGGGTGCGCCTGCTCCCGCCGGACCGGCTGCGCACCGCCACGGCCCCGGTCACGACCGGGCCCGACTGGGTGTTCGGGCAGCCCGGACACACCGGCCTGGGCTACGACATCGGCGGCGGACGAACCGCTCGAGGCGGGCGCCGCAGTGGGATCTGGTTCGGTGCGTCGGGCAGCGGCGGCAGCCTGGCCTACGGCTTCCCGGAGCTGGGGCTGTCGGTCGCGGCGACGAAGAACCGGATGGCGTTCAGCCCTGCCGACGATCCGATGGAGGACCTGCGCGCGCTCATCCAGGCCGCGGTCACGAAGCGTCGGGGTGCTTCGTGACGTTCTGCAGGTAGAGCTTCTCGCCGAGGGCCTCGATGAGGTTCAGCTGGGTCTCGAGGTAGTCCACGTGGGTCTCCTCGTCGGCCAGGATCGTCTCGAAGATGGTGGCTGAGGTGACGTCACCGATCGAGCGCATGTACTCGATGCCCCGGCGGAGCCGGTCGACGGCCTCGACCTCGATCTTCATATCGCACTCGAACATCTCCTTCACCGTCTCGCCGATGCGCAGCGGGAACAGCTTCTGGTAGTTCGGCAGGCCCTCGAGGAAGAGCACGCGGTCGGTGAGGATCTCCGCGTGGCGCATCTCGTCGATCGACTCGTGCCTGGTGTACGCGGCGAGCGTCGTGTAGCCCAGGTTCTCCTGCATCTTGGCGTGCAGGAAGTACTGGTTGATCGCGGTGAGTTCGGCGGTGAGCTGCTCGTTGAGGAACTCGATGACGCGCGCGTCGCCCTGCATGGCGGTGACCCCCTCGGTAACAGGCGGGGATCAGCCTATGCCCGATTTGGTGCCTATGCGCCAATAGTGGCGAGCGTGTCCGCCGACTCCTCGTCGATCATGTCGCAGATCCGGTCCAGGCACATGCCGCAGTTCGTGCCGGCGCCGCAGGCCTCGCCGACCGACTCCTCGGAGCGTGCGCCACACCGGATCGCGGAGCGGACATCGCACTCCTTGACCCGCTGGCAGATGCAGACGTACATGGCACTCCGGTGGGACGCAACGGTTAGGCAAACCTCAGTAAGGGTCACCTAAAACCGCAGGTCAACGCAAGTCATGTGACAACCGTCACAGTGACTTATCGGACACCGGCTCCGCCGTGGCCGAAAGCGCGCGCAGCCGCGCCAGGGTCGCGATGTCCGCGGCATGCCCGGCGTGACCGGTGGTCGGGGTCTCCACGATCACCGGTACGCCCGCGACGGCCGGGTGCGCGAGCAGCTCCGCGAACGCCGCCTGGCCGATCGTGCCGGCGCCGATCGTCTCGTGCCGGTCGCGGGTCGAGCCGCACGCGTCCTTCGAGTCGTTCGCGTGCACCAGCGCCAGCCGCCCGGCGCCGACCGTCTCCACCAGGGCGTCGAGGGTCTCCGTCATGCCGCCCTCGGCGGCCAGGTCGTGGCCCGCCGCCCAGGCGTGGCAGGTGTCGAAGCAGACGCCGAGCGCCGGGTGGCCGTCCACCGCGTCGAGGTAGTCGGCGAGGTCGGTCACCTTCGACGCGAGCGAGCGCCCCCCGCCGGCGCTCGGCTCCACGAGCAGCCGCGGGCCGTCCTCGGCCGCCGACGTGTCGAGCAGGGGGAGCAGCACGTCGCGCACCTGGCGCAGGGCCGTCGCGGCGTACCCGTCGGTGACCGCGCTGCCCGCGTGGAAAACCACCCCGCGCGCGCCGATCGCCGTGGCGCGGCGCAGCGCGTGGGCGAGCGTCTCCGCCGAGCGGGTCACGGTCTCCTCGGTCGGCGAACCGAGGTTGACCAGCAGCGACGCGTGAATGTACGACGGGATGGCGCGCTCGGTGCAGCCGGCCAGGAACAGCTCGTCCTGCTCCGGGTCGCCGTCGGGCAGCGCCCAGCCGCGCGAGTTGGACACGTAGACCTGCACGGCCCCGGCGCCCGCGCCGTCCACGTACGGCAGGCCCTTGAGGGCCAGACCCCCGCCCACGGAGGCGTGCGCGCCGAGCAGCTTCGCGCGGGCGGGGGTCGCGTCGGTCAGAACAGCCGGCACTGGATCACGACCTGCTGGCCGGCGGACACGGGCTGACCCGCGGCGGGCTGCTGGCCGCGCACGTTGCCGTTCTCCCCGAAGAAGCCCTCCGACTGCACCTGGACCTGCAGTTGCAGCCGTTCGAGCTCGCGCTTGGCGTCGCCGCAGTTCCAGTTGTTGACGTCGGGCATGGGGAAGCCGGGCGGGCCGTTGCTGAGCTTCAGGTTGACCTTCGTGCCCTTCACGGCGCCGGCGCCCTGGGCCGGGTCCTGTTCGAGCACCTCGTCGTGCGGTCGGGTCTCGTTGTCGACGTACTCGACCTTGCCGACCACCAGGCCGGCGCCTTCCAGGATGGCCCGTGCCTCGTTGACGTTCTTGCCGACCACGGTGGGCACGCGCAACGGGAAGTCGCCCTTGCTGACGATCACCTTGAGCGTCGAGCCGGGCGGCAGTTGCGTGCCGGCCGCCGGGTCGGTGCTGATGATGTAGCCCTTGGGCAGGGTGTCGGAGTAGTCGCTGACCTGCTGGACCTTGAAGTGCTCCTTGGCCGTCTCGACGCCCACGCTGGCGAGCTGGCCGGCGATCTCCGGGACCGGGTACAGCTCAGGGCCGAGCGAGAGGAACACCGTGATGTCGCCGCCGCGGGCCAGCCGGTTGCCCGGGGCGGGGTCCTGCTTGAGCACCGTGTCCTTGGGCACCGTGTCGCTGAAGATGCCCTGCCCGAGCTTCATGCCGAAGCCGAGCCGCTTCGCCTCGGCGGCGGCGTTGGTCTGGCTGAGGGTGAGCAGCGAGGGGGCGTCGACGTAGCGGCCGATGGCCAGCCAGTAGCCGCCGATGAGCACGACCACGCCGATCGCGACGAGCGAGGCGAGCAGCTTGCGGCGGTTGTGGTCCGTGGCGGTGAGCCGGCCGACGCGGGCGCGCAGGTCGTCGAGGATCGCCGGGCGGCCGCCGCCCTGGCGGGACCGCTGGGCGCGCGGCACGGTCCGCGCCGCGCCGGCGGCAGCGCCGCCGCCCGGCAACCGGGCCCAGTTGGGGCGCGGGTCGACCGAGGCGATCTCCATGGTGGGCTGCGCGAACACGTGCGTGTGGGTGTTCAGTGTGCCCAGGTCCTCGCGCGCCGAGATGACCTCGGCGAGCATGGCGCCGGCGTCCATCGGGCGCCCGCCCGGGTCGCGCCGGGTGGCTCGGGCCACCAGCTCGTCCACGAGCGGCGGCAGGCCGGCGACCAGCTTGGACGGGGCCGGGACGTCCCGGTCGACGTGCTGCCAGGCGACATCGACGGGCCGCTCGCCGTCATAGGGAACGCGGCCCGTGAGCATCTCGAACAGCACGATGCCGGCGGAGTAGACGTCGGCGCGGGAGTCGACGTGGCCGCCCGTGACCAGCTCGGGCGCCACGTACGCCACCGTGGCCATGAGCTGGCCCTGCTGGTCCTCGGCGGAGGCCTCCACGGCGCGGGCGAGGCCGAAGTCGGCCACCTTGACGACCGCGTCGACCAGGTTGCCCGAGCCGTTCGGCGGCGCGGCGACCAGCACGTTCTCGGGCTTGACGTCGCGGTGCACGAGGCCGGCGCGGTGCGCCGTGGCGATGGCGGCGAGCATCTGCTCGAGCACGGCCAGCGCCTCGGCCGGGCTGAGCCGGCGCCGCTCGGAGAGCAGGTCGCGCAGCGTGCGACCGCGCACGTACTCCATGACCAGATACGGCATGCCGTCGTGGACGCCCTGGTCGTAGACCGCCACCACGTTAGGGTGGGTGAGCCGGGCGATCGTCTTCGCCTCGTCGGCGAAGCGTGCCAGGAAGCGGTTGTCCCGGGCGTACGACGGGTGAATGATCTTGATGGCGACCGTGCGTTCCAGCCGTTCGTCCGTGGCGTGGTACACGGTCGCCATGCCACCACGGGCCACGCGACCGCGAATGCGGTAGCGCCCGTCGAGCAGGGCCCCGTTGAGGGGATCGGCGACCATCGTGTCCATCGTGTGGGCAGTCTAGTGGGGAACCGCCGTGATCAGCTGCAGGCTCTGGGTCGGCAATATCAACCGCTCCCTCGGCGCCGTGGACGAGCTGTCCGGAGCGTGGGCATCCGTCGGGGTCGGGCTGGGCGTCGGGCTCGGGGACGCGGACCCCGACGGCGCCGCTGAGGTGCCGCCCCGCCACGGCGGCCAGGGGTCGTCGTCGCACGTCGGGCAGGAGGATTCCGGCGAACCGGGCGCCGGCGCCGGGACCGGGTTGCGCGGTCGCAGGCTGCTGGTCGCGGACCGCGTCGCCGTGGCTGTCGCGGGCACCGGGCCGACCCGCGCGGTCGCGCTCGACGACGGCGGTGGTGTGGTCGGCGTCGGGGGCGCGAGCGGGCTGGCCGACACCGGGTCGGCGGTCGGCGGCTCGACCGCGCCGGCGGGCGCGGCGGCCGACGGCGGGTCGTGCGGCAGCGACTGCTCCGACGGGTCGTCCGTACGGGTGGCGGCCAGGCTGATCGCGGCGAGGAACGTGCCGACGGCGCCGCTGGTCACCAGCAGGCCGACGCCGACGATCGCGGTCCGGCGCCCGGGCACCCGCTCGAACGCGCCGGTGTCGGCGTCGAGCGCCGGTCGGCCGGGTCGCAGGGCCGGGCCTGGGGCGTGCCGGCCGGGTCGCCGGTTCGCGTGACTGCCCCGGCGGCGGGCGCTGTATGCACTCACGGCGTGCCTTTCCGTGTGGGGTGGGGACATCGCGGCTGAATTTGGCGTCCGAGATAGTGCACGTAGCCCGTTTCATGGCAGGCTGTCAGGGTGAGTGATTCGCAACCCGGCACCCGCCTGCGCGAGACGCCGTCGTCCGTGCAGGACCTGCCCGAGGAACCTTCCGGTTGGCTCGACCTGCCCGACGTGGCGGAGCGGCTCGACGTGCCGATCACCAAGGTGCACCAGATGATCCGCGACGGCGCGCTCATCGCGGTGCGGCGCGAGGGCGTCCTGCGGATTCCGGCGGAGCTGGTGGCTGGGCGCAACGTCCTCAAGCACCTCCCGGGAGTTCTGACCCTGCTGCACGACGCTGGGTACAACGACGCCGAAGCGTTGCGGTGGCTCTACACGCCGGATACCAGCCTTCCGGGCACCCCGGCGGTGGCCCTTTCGGGCGACCGCGCCACCGAGGTCAAGCGCCGCGCGCAGGCCCTCGGCTTCTAGGTCGACGCCAGGCCGCGACGGCCAGGCCGACAGTCACCAGCAGGGCCCCGGGCAGCTTCGTGCGCGCGGCCAGGCCGGCGCCGTTGGGCAGGATGAGGAACGCCAACGCCGTGGCGATGCCCGCGACAGCGTCGCGGGCACGGCCGGGCGCCGTCGAGACGGCCAACAGCGCCAGCGCCGGCAGCGCGTACCAGGGGTAGAAGACCGGCCCGAGCAGCGCCAACGCCGCGAAGGCCAGCCCCGCGCCGCGCACCGCCGCGCGTGCCGTCGCCGTCGCCGACGACCGCCACCACGTGGCGGCGCCGAACCCGGCGAGCGCGACCAGGGCGAGCGCCCGCACGA
>NZ_BAAALT010000039.1:0-111337 GCF_039528515.1 Luedemannella flava | reverse complement strand
CGACCCGTTGGCCGCGGCCGCCGCGATGCGGGCCGCCGGCTTCCCCGCCGACCTGGCGTCGACCGCCCTCACCCAGACGGAGCTGCGCCTTCGCGCGCGGGCGAAGTTCGGGTCGGACGCCGGGCGCCTGTTCTTCACCCGGGCCGGCCTGGAGCAGGCCACCCGCGCCCCGGTCGCGGCCCGCCGGGCCGACCGCCTCGCGGCCGCCGGCGTGCGCCACGTCGCCGACCTCGGCTGCGGCATCGGCGCCGACACGATCGCGTTCGCCCGCGCGGGCCTGCGCGTGCGGTCCGTCGACGCCGACCCGCTCACCGCCGCGATCACCGCCGCGAACGTAGAGGTCCTCGGCCTCTCCGACCTGGTCACTGTCACGACAGCCGACGCCACGACCGTCCCACTGGACACTGTGGACGGCGTGTTCTGCGATCCGGCCCGGCGCCGGGCCGGTGGCGGGCGCGTCTTCGACCCGCAGGCCTACTCCCCACCCTGGGACTTCGTCACCGGCCTCGCCGACCGGATCCCGGCGACCGTGCTCAAACTGGGCCCCGGCATCGACCACGCGCTGATCCCGCCCGGCGCCGAGGCCGAGTGGGTCAGCGTGGACGGCGAGGTGGTCGAGGCCGCGTTCTGGTGCGGGCCGCTGGCCGCCACGCCGCGAAAGGCAACCCTGGTGAGTACGCGCGGCCGCGCCACGCACCAGCTCACGGGCACGGGCGGCGCGCTCGCGCCGGTCGGGTCGCCCGGCCGGTTCGTGCACGATCCGGACGGGGCGGTCGTGCGGGCCCACCTCGTGGCCGAGTTCGCCGCCACCGTCGGCGGGCGCCTGGCCGACCCGACGATCGCCTACTGCTACACGGACGAGGCCGCTGTCAGCCCGTACTCGATGAGTTTTGAGGTGTTGGAGATGTTGCCGTTCTCGTTGAAGCGGGTGCGCGCGGCGGTGCGGGCCCACGGCCTGGGCGTTCTTGAGATCCGCAAGCGGGGGTCGGCGCTGGAGCCCGAGAAGCTGCGCCGCGACCTGCGGCTGTCCGGGTCGGGGTCGGGGACGCTGCTGCTCACCCGGGTTGCGGGGGCGCCGACGGCGATAATCGCTCGCGGCGTACCGGTAGCCTGATCGACTGTGGCAGCCCAAGGCACTCCCGCGACCGCGTTGCTGACCAGACAGAAGGTCACCCACGCGCTGCACCCCTACGAGGTCGACGCGCAGACCCCGAACTACGGCTTCGAGGTGGCCGCGGCGCTCGGCCAGGAGCCGGCCCGCGTGTTCAAGACGCTGGTCGCCGAGGTGGACGGCGCCCTGACGGTCGCGGTCGTCCCGGTGACCGGCGAGCTGGACCTCAAGGCGCTGGCCACCGCCGCCGGCGGCAAGAAGGCCGCGCTCGCGGACCGCACGCTCGCCGAGCGGACGACGGGCTACGTGCGCGGCGGCATCAGCCCGCTCGGCCAGCGCAGGGCCCTGCCCACAGTGATCGACGAGTCGGCCCTGGAGTTCGACACGGTCCTGGTCAGCGCCGGCCGCCGCGGCCTCCAGGTCGAACTCGCCCCCACCGACCTGGTCCGCCTCACCGCCGCCGTCACCGCCCCCATCTCCCGCCCCGACTAACGCACGACGCGTTGCTGCCGATGCGGGTGATCACAGCATCAAACCTGCGCCCGAACCTCGCCGCCGCACTCGACGCGATCGAGAGCGACGCCGCGGATCCTGTTGTGACGCGCAGCGGCCACGAAGATGTGGTGATCATGCTCAAGCGCGGCTACGACGCCTGGCGCGAAGCGGACTATGTGTCCCGCGGCGCGAACGGCGCCGAACTCCGTCGCCGGATCGCCGACATGGATGCCGTTGACGTCGAGATCCACGACCGTCGTTGATATGTGCTCGCGTGGAGATCGCCATCTTCGGTACGAACGCGCGGTCCGGCCAGCGGTCACGGACGCGCGCCGGCTCACGATCACTGAACCCTGTGCGAATGTGAAGCGCCAGCGACCCGAAAAGCCGCATATCACCCTGCACCTGTCGCGAAGATCGGCGTTTCGTGTACCAGAGTGCGGCCCAGCTGCACTCTGGTACACGAAACCGCGACCTTGGACGCGTCCTGTGGCGCCGACCGGGATGCGAATGCCGACATGCACGGTCTCGCCGGCAAGAGTCGACTTCTGGTTGTTATCCCTCGTCGGGTAGCAGCCAGAAGTCGACTCTTGTGTGCGCGGGGCCGGCGGCGCAGCCGCCGGCCCCGACGCGTCAGCGGACCGTGACCTGGTCGGTCGCGGAGGACGGGGCGTGGGTCGCGTCGCCGGCGTAGCGGACGCGCCACGTGCCCGACTTTGTGGCCGTCGCGTGGAAGGCGTAGAGGCCGCCGAAGATGGTCGTCGTCGTGGTGATCTGGGTGTACGTGGTCGCGCCGTCGGGCTTGAACTCGACGATCAGAGTCGCGCCGGAGAAGCCGTTCATCGCGCCGTTGTCCAGGTGCTGGACGACGCCGAGGGCGGCGATGTCCTTGCCCTTGCGGGCCGGTTCGGGCAGGACGTCGACGCTGACCGTGGTCGGGGCCAGCGCGGTGAACGACCCGAGCTTCGCGGCCGCCGCCGGCGGGGCGAAGCTGGCGCCGACGCAGTCGGTGCCCGACAGGTACACGTCGTAGGCGCCGGCCGCGGTCGTCTTCGACGCCGTCAGCTTGGCCGCGTAGGTACCGGATGGGGTCTTCGCCAGCGTCGCCGACAGGGTGCCGTTCGGGCCGACCGCGACGACCTTGCTGCCCGTGGTCGGGCACCAGCTCGCCGACAGGGTGACCGTCAGCGGGACCGTGCCCTTCGTGGGCAGCACCACCGGGTCCGCGCTGAGCGTCGCCGTGCGCGGCCCGGCCGGCAGCCAGGTCCTCGCCACGTCGACGACCGTGTCGAAGACCGGCTTGGCCTGCAGCCGGTCGTCGAACAGCAGCGGCGTGTCGAGGTGGTTGATCGGGAAGGTCGTCAACCACGTGTCGTCATCGGCGAGACCCCAGAACGTCAACGAGTCGATGCCGGCCGCGTGCTTTGCGAACGCCTCGAACACCGCCTTGTACTGCGCCTTCTGGGCCGCGAGCGCCGAGTCGGGGATCGGGTCGTACGAGTCGTAGCGGTCGGCGTACACGCTGATGTCCAGTTCGGTGATGCGCTGGCGCAGGCCGAGGGCCTGGAACTGGCCGAGGACCTGGTCGATCTGGGCCGGCGAGTCGTTGACCAGCAGGTGCATCTGGTGCCCGACGCAGTCGACCGGCACGCCCTCCGCGAGCAGCTGCTTCACCAGCGCCAGGTACTTCGCCGCCTTGTCCGGCAGCTGGGTGTTGTAGTCGTTGATGCACAGCTTCGCGTCCGGGTCGGTCTCGTGCGCCACCCGGAACGCGGTCCGGATGAAGTCGAGCCCGGTGTACTTGTAGTAGTCGCTCTGCCGGTACGTCTCGTCGGCGGCGTCGGAGATGACCTCGTTCACCGCGTCCCAGGCGTAGACCTTGCCCTTGTACCGGCCGACGAGCGCGCGGATGTGCTCCGCGAGCCGGTCGAGGACGAGCTGCCTGCTCTCCGCGTTCACCGGCAGCGGGTTGCCCGCGCTGTCCTGGAAGACCCAGGCCGGCAGCTGCGAGTGCCAGGCGAGCACGTGCCCGTACACCTTGATGTTCCTGGCCTCGGCCAGGGCGACGATGCGGTCGGCGCGCGCGAAGTTCCACACGCCCGGCTGGGGCTGGATGGTGTCCCACTTCATCGCGTTGCCGGGCGTCACCGAGTTGAAGTGCTTGGCCAGCAGCGTCGCGTGGTCGCCCACCAGCTGCGGCACCTCGACGGCCGCGCCCGTGAGCGGCCAGTAGCGCGCCAGCTCGTCCTTGAGGGACGCGATGTCGGTCTGGATCGGCAGCGGCGGCAGGTAGGTGATCTTCACGTCGTCGACGAAGAAGTCCTCCAGGCCGTCCGTCTCGACGTACAGCTTCAGGAAGTCGACGTCGTCGCCGAGGATGTACGAGCCGGTCAGCTTCGTCCAGCCGGTGCTGGTCACCGGCGTCGCACCGGTCAGGCCCTCGTACGTCGGCGTGTCGCCCAGCCGCCGCTCGACGGTCAGCCTGGCCGTGGCTGTCGGGAACGCCGCGGAGGTGCGCACCCACGCCGAGACGTTGTACCTGATCCCCTGCTTCACCCGGCCGAGCAGGCTGACGATCGGCGCGTTCCAGGTCTGGGTGCGCCCCGTCACCGACAGGCTGTGCGTCCCGGTGTGGGCCACCGTGGTGCTGTTGGTGACGACCTCGGGGCCGCCGCGCGCGGTCCAGCCCTGCGTGGTGCCGTTCTCGAAGCCGTGGTTGAGCAGCGTCTGCGGGCCGTCCTCCGGGTCCGGCTCCGGCTCCGCCACCGGGTCGTCAAGACCCAGGAAGGCCAGGGCGTACGCGTGCATCTCCGGGCGGGGCAGGTCGTGCCCGTTGCCGTTGACGGTGATCGCCTCGACGGGCGCGGTGACGGTGTCGCTGCCGTAGCGGCTGCGCGACCAGGTGTCCTCCAGCGTCCGGGTGGCGGCCGGCGTGGCGGGGACATCCAGGACGTCGGCCCACTCCTTCACGCCCTCGACGAGGTTGTTGTAGGAGATCGTGGTGTCCTCGGTGCCGTGCCACAGCTGCACGCGCGGGCGCGACCCGGTGTAGCCGGGGTAGGCGGCCCGGACGAGGTCGCCCCACTCCTGACCGGTCTTGACCAGCGAGCCCTGCGCACAGGCGCTGTTCCACAGGTTCGTCGAGCTGCCCGTGCCGAAGCAGCTGTGCGGCACGCCCATGAACGACACCCCCGCGGCGAACACGTCCGGGTAGTTGCCGAGCAGGACCTGGGTGAGCATCGCGCCCGAGGACGCGCCGACCGCGAAGACCCGCTCGTCGTCGACCGGGTAGTGCGCCTTCACATAGTCGACCATGGACTTGACGCTGACCGGGTCGCTGCCGCCGTCGCGGCGCAGCGACTCCGGGCTCGCGCTGTCGAAGCAGCGCCCGTCGCGGGTCGACTCCGGGAAGATCATGATGAAACCGAGCCGGTCGGACGCCTGCACGATCTCCTTCACGCCGAAGCCGGAGCCCGTGTAGAACGCCGACGCCGTGCCGGTGCAGTAGTGCGAGGCCACCACGACCGGCGCCTTCGCCTGCAGCGTGGTCGGCACGTGCACGTACATCTTGAGGTTGCCGGGGTTGGCGCCGAAGTCGGTCACCTTCGCAAGGCCCGCCGGGAGCGGCGGGTCGGTGGGCGTGGTCGGCGCGCCCTCGTAGGTGAGGGAGATGTCGTCGAGGTAGTACTCCGACGTGGCGGCGGCGCCCTCGACGTAGAGGCTCAGCTCGGTGGCGTTCGCGGGGGCGGTCCACGTGCCGGTCAGCTTCGTCCAGCCGGCGTCGGTGGCGGTGACGCGGGCGCTGGCCCCGTCCCAGCTCGTCGTGCCGTCGACGGCCTTCTGCACGGTGGCGCCGATCGTGTCGGTGCCGGAGACCATCCGGACGTACGCGGTGAACGTGTACTGCGTGCCGGCGGCGACCTTGCCGAGCAGGCTGATCGCCGGCCCGTGCCAGTTCGCCGTACGGCCGGTGGTCTTGAGGCTGCGGGTGCCGCCGTTCGCCTGCTCGGTGCTGTTGGCGACGGTCACGCCGCCGCGCGGGCCCCAGCCCTGCGCGCCGCCGTCCTCGAAGTCGTGGGCGAACACCGTCCGGGTGTCCGAGTCGCCGGAGTCCACGTGGGTCAGCGTCACGTCGTCGAGGTACATCGGCACAAACGGATCACCCTGCTCGAAGTAGACCTGCAACGGGCTGGGCAGCGCCTCGCCGGCGGCGGCCGTGTAGGTGCGGCTGAGCTTCGTCCAGCCGGTCGCGTCGAACGGCACCTGGTACGTGCCGGAGTTCTCGTACGCGGCGCCGGCGTTGACGGTCATGGAGACCTGGCCGGCGCCGGACACGGCGCGGACCCAGGCGGTCAGGGTGTACTCGACGCCGGGCGCGATGTTCGGGGTGAGGTCGCGCAGCGCGACGCCCCAGCCGGTCTTGTCGTGCACGGACAGCACGCCGGTGCCGCCGTGCGCGTCCGCGGCCACGGCGGCGTTCTCCGCGGTGATGCCGTTGCCGACCCAGCCGTGGGTCTGCCCGGCCTCGAAGTCGTGGGTGAAGTCGGTCACCACCGTCGCCGCGTTGGCCGTGGTGACGGTGAGCGGGACGAGCACGGACGCCGCGAGCGCGGCGGTGGCGAGGAGCGCGGTCCGCGCGCGCCGTCGGTGGCGCTGCGGGATGTACGGCAATCGACCCAGGCGCATGGGTTTCCCTTTCTTCCGGGCAGGACGCACTCACCACCCGGGCGCGTGTTCTTCGAAGACGGGGACGAGAAGAGCGGGCCAAACGATAACCCACTGTCGATATGTTTCGGCAGCCCTCGCCGCCAGTTCGTTGTCGCGACCGGCGATTTGATGGCAGTTACATGGGGCTATTGATATCGAAAGCGCTGTGGAAACTTTCGAGGGTCAACGTTCTTGGCACAGGCGATCTACAGTGCAGGGTGGTTTAAAGCAGTCCTAGCTCTGGTGAATGGAACAACTCGTGAGCGACCCTTACGCGCAGCACCCCGGCCAGCCCGGCCAGCCCGGCCAGAACTGGCCGCCGCAGGCTCCGACCTCGCCCTACGCCCAGCCGCCGACGCAGCCGGGCTTCCCTGCCTACGGCGCCCCGGGCCAGCAACCGCCGTACGGGGCCCAGCCCGGCTACGTTCCCGGCGGTCAACCGCCCGCAAATTCCAACAAGGGCCTCATCATCGGCCTGATCTCCGGTGTCGTCGTGCTCCTGCTGCTGCTCTGCGGCGGCGGCGCGGCGTGGTACTTCACCAGCAAGGACGACCCCACCACGCCGGAGGCCCCGGCCACCGTGGCGGCGCCTCCCTCCGCGGCGCCCACGACGGGCGACGACAGCGGCAAGCAGAACAACAACAACGCGATCACCGCGAAGTACTCCAGCGACTTCGGTGACGTGTGCTCCGGCGGCGCGATCCTCAACGCGGCCGACTACAACGCGTCGGCCAACAACAACAAGGCGTACGTGTTCTCGAACCGCCCGAGCCGCCCGACGTACTGGAGCATGGGGTATCTCGACTCGACCACCCCGTACTACGCCAAGTCGGCCGACTTCACCAAGGTGAGCGTCGTCGGCTGCCTGAAGTACGTGGACGGCAGCGAGACGCTCGGCCAGAAGTGCGACATCAAGGCCTCCGACGGCAAGAAGCTCACCGTGGACTACATGTCGGCGCGGTACGTGCTCACCTTCTACGCCGCCAAGACCGGCCAGAAGATCGGCGACGGTGGTCCGGTCAGCGCCCCCGCCAACCGGTGCCCGAGCTTCATGACCTACGACAAGGACACCCTGAAGTCGTACGCGTCGCCGGACGACGGGACCGTCGACGCCGCGTTCGCGAAGCTGCTGGGTTCCTGACCCACCCGTGGGGCCGGTCGCCACCGGCAACCGGCCCCACGTAAGGGTCTTGTTCGCGCATCGGCGCTCATCGTATCGTTGAGCGTCGCTGGATCCGGGGCCGCCGGGTGACCAGCGCCGGCACCGGAGCGTCCCACATGCACCATTCCCCTCGCGCTTACGCCATCGCTGTGGCGACCTCGGCCATCGTCGTGCTCGCCATCGCCGCGATCAGCGGACCGGGCGACCCCGCCGACTGCACCGGCCCCGGCTGCCCGCCCCACACGGCGGAGGCCTCGCCGAGCTCGAGCCCCACGCCGAGCGGCACGACGCCCGTGCCCGCCGCCCCGGGCAACGGCGACGTGCGCCCCGGCGCCGGATCGTTCGACGCGCCCGCGGGCGGACACGCGAACGGGGCGCCGCCCAGCGCCGACGCCACGGCGGACGCCGAACGCCCGGCCGGGCCGCGCGACCCGCTGCGGCAGCCGTTCGCCAGCGACAGCATCTGGAACACCCCGATCGGCTCCGGTGCCGCGTACCGACGGGTCTACCTGCGCGCCGAGCCCGGCGTGACGCTCGACGTCAACACGTTCGCCCACCCGGACCGCGCCGGCAGCTACCGGGCGTACACGCTGCGCGGCCCGGACGGCGGGGCCTACGACGCCGACGGCGTCACCTACGGCGGCCGGTGCACGGGCACGACCGACCTGGGCCCGGTGCTGTTCCCGCGCGGCACCGTCGTGGGCGACTCGGTCGTCGCCCCGACGTACTCGACGCCCGGCAACGCCACCGCCGTGGTCTACCCGGACGGCCGTACCCTCCTGCAGTTGCGGTCGATGGCCCGGTGCGACGCGGACAGTGAGCCGCACGGCCACCGGGCGACGGAGGCCGACCTCTACGGCGACGGCACCTACGGCGGGCACACCGGATCCGGGCTGTCCAGCGTGGGCGGGCAGCTCGCGCCCGGCGAGCTGACCGGCGCCGCGCCGATCGCGCACGCGCTGCAGCTGTCGGTGTGGGCACAGAAGTACCTGGCCTACGACCCCGGCGCCGAGCGGCCCGGCTTCCGCTGGCCCGCCGACCGCAACGACGCCGACGCGGCGAACGTCTACTGCACGCTCGACCCGTGCCGGTCCGCCCCCGACCGGCGGCTCAAGATGGGCGCCCTGCTCGCGGTCGACCCGTCGCTGAGCGCGTCCGACCTGCGGCTGCGCAACCCGGCCGCGATGAAGATCTTCCAGGCCCTCAAGGACTTCGGCGGGTACGTCGTGGACGACACGTACGGCCCGACCAACCAGCTCGGCATCGACGCCGCCGCGGTGGCGGAGATCGACCAGGACGACCCGGGCTGGGCACGCGACGTCCGGGTGATCTTCAACCACCTGTCGCTCGTCGACAACAACGGGCCCGACCGGATCGGCGGCGGCGGCACCCCACGCGTCACCCGGCCCGCACCGCTGCCCGCCCCCGCCACCACCCCGAAGGAGCTGGGCCGGGCGGGCTGGGTCGCGTCCGCGTTCCGCAACGGCGAGGACGCGGGCCGGGTGCTCGACGCCGACGCGGCCACCGGCTGGCGCGCGGCCGTCCCGCTCGCCGACGGCCAGTGGTTCCAGGTCGACCTGGGCGCCAAGCGGGCCTTCAACCGGCTCACGCTGGACGCCGAGGCGTTCCCGTACGACTACGCGCAGGAGCTCGACGTGCTGGTCTCCGCCGACGGGCGCCGGTGGACCCGGGTCACCCGCGCGGGCGGGGCGCGGTCCGGCGCGGTGACGTTCCCGCGCCAGACCGCCCGCTTCGTGCGGCTCGTCGCCGTCGGCGACGGCATCGACCCGCACCAGACCTGGTCGATCGGCGACCTGCGCCTGTGGCGCAACGACGCCGTCAGCTTCCGCTGACGCCCGCCAGCTCGGGCGGCTCCGCCGCCAGCGGATCCGGCGCCGCCGTTCCCGGCGCCGGCTGCGCCGGCGTCGGACGCTCGCCGTGCCAGGAGCGCCACAGGGCCGCGTAGGCACCGCCGGCCGCCACCAGCTCGTGGTGCGGGCCGAGCTCGCTGATCCGGCCGTCCTCGACCACGGCGACCCGGTCGGCGTCGTGCGCCGAGAACAACCGGTGCGCGATCGCGACGACCGTACGGCCGTCCAGGACGCCGGCCAGCGAACGCTCCAGGTGCCGGGCGGCCCGCGGGTCGATCAGCGAGGTCGCCTCGTCGAGGACCAGCGTGTGCGGGTCGGCGAGCACCAGCCGGGCCAGCGCCAACTGCTGCGCCTGCGCCGGTGACAGGGCGTGCGCCCCCTTGGACGGCGCGGCACCCGCGCCACCGACCTGCGTGTCCAGGCCCTCCGGGAGGGCCAGCGCCCAGTCGGCCGCGTCGACGGCCGCCAGCGCCGCGCGGATCTCCTCGTCGGTGGCGCCGGGGCGGACCATGGTCAGGTTCTCCCGGAGCGTGCCGAGGAACACGTGGTGCTCCTGGGTGACCAGGGCGACCTGGCGGCGCAGCTCGTCGAGCGGCAGGTCGGCGAGGGCCACCCCGTCGACGGTGATGCTGCCGGTGCGGGGCCGGTGGATGCCGGCGAGCAGCCGGCCGAGCGTCGACTTGCCGGCGCCGCTCGGGCCCACCATGGCGAGCCGCTCGCCCGGCGCGAGCGTCAGGTCGACGCCGTGCAGCACGTCCCGGCCGTCCACATAGGAGAACCGTACGTCGCGGGCCGCCAGCGCGCCCGGGCCGGCCGCTGCCGCTGCCGTGGCCTCCTCGCGGGCGGCCCCAACCCCGAGCACCCGCGCCAGCGACGCGGCGCCGACCTGGAGCTCGTCCAGCCAGGACAGCAGGCGGTCGACCGGGTCGACGAGCTGCTGCACGTAGAGGGTCGCGGCGGTCACCTGGCCGAGCGTCGCCCAGCCCCAGTTGTAGTACAGGCCGCCGATGAGCAGCGTCGCCACGACCGGCACGACGTAGCCGATCTCCGCCAGCGGGAAGAACACCGTCCGCAGGCGCAGCGTGTACATCTCCGCCCGGAACGAGCGGCGGATGTCGTCGTCCGTGCGTGCGACCCGGCGCTCCCGCACCCCCAACGCCTCCGCCGTCCGCGCGCCCTCCACCGTCTCGGCGAGCCCGTCGGTGATGTCGGCGTAGGCGGCGTTCTCCCGCAGGTAGCCCTCGGGGGCGCGGCGCAGGTACCACCGGGTGCCGGCCCAGATGATCGGCACACCGAGCACGAGGGGCAGCGCGAGCAGCGGCCCGACCACGATCAGCGCGCCGATGCCGAAGCTGCCCACGACGACCGCGATGATGATCTCGGGCAGGGCCAGCCGCACGCTGCGCGCCAGCGTGTCCACGTCCCGCGTCGTACGGGTGAGCAGGTCGCCCGTGCCGGCCCGCTCCAGGGTCGACAGCGGCACCGACAGCGCGCGGGTCATGAAGTCCTGGCGCAGCTCCGCGAGCACCCGCTCACCCAACCGCGCGGACACGTACGTCGCGAAGCGGGTGAACGCCGCGCACACCACCACGCAGCCCGCGATGGCGAGCGCGATCGTGTCGACCCGCGCGGTGGACGTGCCGTCCTTGACCTCGTCGATCAGCCGGCCCACCAGTGCGGGCAGGCCCAGCCCGGCGACGGCCGCGAGGCCGTGCAGGGTCAGCGCCAGGGCCAGCTGGCGCGGGTGGCGCAGCATCAGCCGCCGCGCGTACCGGCGGACCTCCGCCGGCGACGCGATCGGCAGGATCTGGATCACTCGTCCTCCCCCCGGGTCACGGTCGCGGCATAGCGCGGGTCGCGGTCGAGCAGCTCACGGTGGGTGCCCTCGGCGACCACCCGGCCGCCGTCGACGAACGCGACCCGGTCGGCCCGGTCGAGCACCAGCGGGCTCGTCGTGCACACGACCGTGGTGCGCCCGTTGCGGGCCCCCGCGAGCCGAGCCGCGATGCGGGCCTCGGTGTGCGCGTCCACGGCGCTGGTCGGCTCGACGAGCACCAGGATCGGCGGGTCGGCGAGCAGCGCCCGGGTCAGCCGCAGCCGCTGCTGCTGCCCGCCCGAGAACTCCCGGCCCCGCTCCGCCACGATCGCGTCGAGCCCGTCGGGCAGCGCGTCGACGATGTCCTGCGCGCTGGCGGCGTCGAGTGCCGCGCCGATCTTCTGGTCGCCCTGGTCGCGCGGGTCCAGCTCGTCGCGCAACCGGCCCGAGAACAGCCGGGCGTCGTTGTCCGCGACCAGGATCAGGTCGCGGACGGTCGCCCTGGTCAACTGCCTCAGCGGTACGCCGTCGAGCGCGGCGTCGCTGTCCGCGTAGCGGCCCAACCGGTCGGCGATCGCCGCGGCCTCCTCGGGGCGCGCCGCCGCCACGGCGGTGAGCTGGCCGGGCCTGACGGTGAGCCCCGACTCGGGGTCGACCAGCTCCGACACCGTCGGGTCGGGCGTCGCCGCCGGGGTGGCCGGGTCGTCGATCTCGGGCTCGAGGCGGAACAGCCCCAGCACCCGCCGCGCGGCCACGTGCCCGCGCGTGATCTTGTTGACCGCCTCGGTGAGCGTACGCAGCGGCATCATGAGGAAGACCGCGTAGCCGTAGAACGCCACGAGCTGGCCGGGCGTGATGTCGCCCGCCACGGTCAGCCGGGCGCCGAGCCAGGTCACGAGCGCCACGAAGATGCCGGGGAGCAGCACCTGGGTCGCCTCCAGGAGCGAGTCGACCTTTGCCACCCGTACCCCGGCGCCCCGGAGCTGTTGCGACTCGGACCGGTAGCGCGCCGCGAAGGCCGCCTCACCACCCACGCCGCGCAGTACGCGCAGGCCGGTGACGATGTCGGCCGCCCGGGTGGTCAGCGCGCCCTGCTCCTCGCGGTAGGCCGCCTGCCGCTTGTGCAGCGGGCGGATCAGCAGCGTCACCGCGAGGGTGAGCAGCGGGACGCCGATCACGACGACGAGGCCGAGCTGCCACGACGTGCTGAGCATGATGGTCGCGACGGCGACGATGCCGACCAGCGCGCCGGCCGCGCGGGCGAGGATGTCCACGCTGTCGCCGAGGTGGGCGATGTCGGACATGCCGATGCTGACGACCTCGCCGGTCGCCATCCGCTTCGGCAGCGTGGCGCCCAGCCGGGCGGCCTGCCGGACCGTGAGCTGCATCGTCCGGTACGCCGAGCCGAGCCAGTTCTGCACGGTCTGGCGGTGGCGCATGATCCCGGCGAGCGCCTGGGTCACCCCGAGCGCGAGAAGCGCCCCCGTCCACAGGACGAGGGCGCCGGTGTCCTTGGCCATCACGCCGAGATCGATGGCCTTGCCGATCGCCAGGGGCATGAGCGCCTGGGCGAGGCTCCAGACCACCGCGAACAGAATGGCGCCGACGACCGTCGGCGCGTGGGCCCGCACGAGCCACCAGAGGTAACCGGTGGCCGTGCGCGTAGGGGGTGTCCCGGGGTCGGGGACCGGTAACTGCCGCATAGTCCTCTGACGGTACGTGGGCGGTGACCTGCGGCGCCTTCCATTTTTGGGGCCCTGCGGTAGCGTGCCCGGCATGCCCGCGGTGCTGCTCGATCTCTACAACACGCTGGTGCCCGGCGGCGACGCCGAACGTGACACGCTGGTCGCCGACTGCGCCCGCGACGTGGGCGCCGACCCCGCGGTCCTCGTGGAGCTGTTCCACTCGTCGTGGCCCTGGCGGATGACCGGCCAGCTCGGCTCCGTCGAGGAGACCCTGCATACGCTCGCCGTCCGCGCGGGTGCTGCCCCCACCCCTTCCCGGGTACGCCTCGCGGCCGCGCGGCGCCGGTCGTTCACGCGGTCCCAACTGTGGCCCTCGGCAGGGACCCTCGCGGCGCTGGCCTCGTTGCGGTCGCTGGGCTGGCGACTGGGTGTCGTGACGAACTGCACCATCGAGACGGCCGAGCTGTGGTCGACGACGCCCCTGTCCACGCACGTCGACGCGGCGGTGTTCTCGTCGGTCCTCGGCGTCGGCAAGCCCGACCCGGCGATCTACCTGTCGGCGTGCTCTCTTCTCGGGGTCGCGCCGCAGGAGTGCGTCTACGTCGGCGACGGGGCCGACCGGGAGCTCCCGACCGCCGCCCAGCTCGGCATGACGGTGATCCGCACGGTGGAGTACGTCGCCGCCGACTCGTCGTGGCCGCCGACCCGCATCAGGTCCCTGAGCGAGCTGCCGGCCCTGCTGGGCGCGCCATTCGTCGGGGCCGCCCCACCGCCGTCCCCGGTCGGGGCGCAGGTCGCGCCAGGCCCGGCTCCGGTCGCGCCGCACGCGCCGGTCTCACCGCGGGTCGCGCCCCAGGTCGCGCCGGTCGAGGCGGGTCCGTCGGCGGACCCGTTCGCACAGGTCCGGCCGTGATCAACGGTCGACGGGGCTGAAGTCCCAGACATGCGGGCTGCGGGCGACCAGCTCCGCGGGCGGATCGGGCAGCGGCAGCGGATTGCTGCGCCACTTGGAGATCACCACAAGCCGGTGATCCGTCGACGAGAACACCTCGCTGGAGATGTGCAGCGGGTGGACCTCCACCTCCGGAACGGCGGTCTCACACACCCACGTGAGCAGCGCCGGAAAGTCCTTCGGGTAGGCCTTGACCTCCCACATCCGCACAATCACGCAAGGACAATACCCACCCCGCTCGACCCCTCCCCGCACCCGCCCACCCCGGGCAGAGTTCCCACACATATTGCCCTTACGTGCGAAACCACGCCCCCGAATTCCGCACGCAATTGCCCATACGTCGCGCCCGCCCGGCGGAAACCCCGTTATGGCGCCGTGGGTGGGGAATGGTGCCGGGCATTACCGGACTATGGCGCCGTAAGCCGATCACGTCCGCCGGCGGCGGAGGAGCAGCACCAGGATGACCACCAGAAGCAGGGCGAGGACGGCGCCGAGGACGATCAGCGCGATCGGCGGGTCGTCGTCGACCACGTCCGGGAGATCGTTGTAGGACGGGGTTGTCTGCGGGTGGAGCGGCGGAACGTCGGCCGTCAGCGCCTTGACGATGTTGACAACCCCGTAGCCGTACTCGTCGTCCCGCCCGGTCGGCCCCTTGTCATCGGCCGTGTACGTCAGCCGGTGAATGACCTCTTCGGCGGACAGGTCGGGAAACTTCGCCCGCACCAGCGCCACCGCCCCCGCCACGAGCGCGGTTGAGTTACTCGTGCCGGTAGCGATGGTGTATTTCCCATTCGGCTCAGTGACCGAGATCTTGTCAGATGGCGCCGCGAGCACAATCCGGTCGCTCCGCACGGAGATCTTCGCGTGGTTGCCCTCGCGGTCCACGCCTCCCACAGCCACAACTCCGTCGTAGGCAGCGGGATACGCGACCAGATGATCCTCATCCGTGTTGCCAACACTCGCGACCACAACCACGCCGGCCTCGATGGCCCTACGGACAGCCATTTCGTCACTAATGCCGGATCGACTCACACCTAGAGAAATCGAGATGACCGTCGCACCGTGATCGATTGCCCACTCGATTCCCGGCGCAAGGCTGGCGTAGCCCACACCATTACTGATCTTGACCGGAAGCACCGTTGCCGCCGGCGCGACCCCGCGCACCCTTCCGTGGCCCACCACGAGGCCTGCCATGCCGGTGCCGTGGCCGTCCTCATCATTGCGCCCATCAGGGTCGTTGCCGCCGACCCGAGCGTCCGTCCCGGATAGCACGCGGCCAGCTAGGTCCGGATGAACGCCGACGCCGCTGTCGATGATGGCAACGGTGACGCTCCTGCCTTGAGAAATCTTGTGGGCACTGTCCAGGTCAAGAAAGTCGACATACCACTGGCCGCCCTCGACTGTCTCCGCAGCCGCAGGGAGTGCGTGGACCAGGTTCGCCAACAACACGACCAATGCCGCCACAGGGTATCGCCGCCAACGGCGGCTCAGGGTCATCGTGGCCATCCTTCGATGCTCACGACACCAGGTGGCAGTTCGTCGTCCGGACCACCGGCCGACTCTGAAGCTCGGAGCCCAATCACCGGATCCACAACCTCGTGGTCGATGAGCCACGGGTCATCCGGATCATGCGGCGGACGTCGCTTGCGTCGCTCACCGCCAATCACACCCCCAGGCCGGCCGACCCTGGTGCCCTCGCGCGTTGTGCCAGCACCGCCCATCATCAGCGGCGCGCCGAGCATCCCACCAGCGCCGGCACCATGACCGGTCGACCCGGAAGCCGAACCGGCGGCCCCGGGCCGTATTGGAGCGGCGGATGAACCTCCAGGGGCTCCCCCGATCACACGACCGACCGGCGCACCAACGTCTGTCCCGGCGCCGAGCGGCTGCCCAACCACAAGATCCGGCCCAGAGCCGCCGGTGTTCGGCAACCCCGCGTTGGGCGCGCCCTGCCCGGGGACAGAGGTCGGATCAACGCCACCTTCTAAGGTCGGGGCACGGCTGCCTGCGCCTGTGCCAGATCCCGACAAACCGCCAAGCGTCGTCGTCAGGCCCGGGCTGAAGGACTGGCCGCTCGACCTCGGCGTGCCACTAGTTCCAGCATCAGGAGTTTCGTCGGGCGGCTCGCCCTTGTATCTAACCACCGCTGCCAGATATACCGGCGGTGGCTTCATGAGATGGGCGAGGAGTTGGGCGCTCTTGTCGGCGGCGTCCATGACTGTGCGGGCGTCGGCGGCGAGCTGGTCGCGGCGGGCGACGATGCCGCTCGCGGCCAGGCCGGCGGCCCTCTCCGGATACTTGTCGACCAGGTCTGAGACCTTGCGGCGGGTTTCCATCAGGTCGCCGTGGTAGTTCGCGAGGGCGCGGCCGTTGGCGTTGGCCGCGTTGGACGTTGCCGTCAGGTTGGCAATGAGGGTCCTCACGTACTGCTGGAAGTGCTCGGCGGCGTTGCCCTTGGCCGGGGGCCAGGCGGACGCCAGGGACGTGAGCGCGGCGGTCAGCTGGTCGGCGTGGTGGCGGCAGATGTACTCGATCTGGAACCAGGCGCGGATCTGGTCGTAGGCCGCGTCACCACCCTCGTCGCGCAGCATGGCCCAGATCTGGGGCAGGGTGAACTGCGACCAGTCGGTCGGCTTGTTCGCCGTGCTCACAGCGGGTCACCCCATTCGGTGACGGACGTCGGCAGGATGACGTGGGCGCCGGCGATGCGGACCATCTCGTCGTGGGCGCGGCGCTGCCGGGCCGCCTCGGTGAGCGCGTCGTCGAGGATCTTCTTGACCGCCGTGGACGCGAGGCCGTCCGCCGCGGCGTACTCGGAAGTGATCTTTTTGACGGCGTCGACGATGATCTGGGAGGCCGTGACGAACTCGCGGAGGTTGCCGATGGCCTGGCGCAGGCTTGCCTCGTAGCCGGTGCGGGCGTCGTAGAGCGCCGGGAACGCCAGCCGGTTGCCGAAGGCGACCGCGTCGTCGTCGCAGAGGCGCACGATGTCCTCCGCGTACGGGTGGAGGTTGTGTGTCACCTCGTCCTGGACGAACGCGCCGAACCCGTGGACCCCGTCAGGATCCACGGTGACCGGCGCGAGTCCGGTCGTGTCGTCGTCGAGTGTCCCCATGACCGCCTCCCCGCCCGCGGACCCGCAAGCGTATCGGAGTGCGTCACCGCGTGGGCACGGTCTGTGGACAACGAATGGGGACTGTGGACAGTCAGACGGTCACGGTCGTGATGGGCAAGGCTGAGTCGGTGGGCAGACTCAACGCGCTGGGGGCGACGCCGGCGACGACCAGGCGGGCGCCGAGGGCCGCGACCATCGCGCCGTTGTCGGTGCACAGGCCGGGGCGCGGCACGCGCACCTCGATCCCGTGGGCCGCGCAGCGTTCGACCGCGAGCGCGCGCAGGCGGGAGTTCGCGGCCACGCCACCGCCGATGATCAGCGTCCGGACGCCGCGGGTCAGACACGCGTCGACCGCCTTGCGGGTGAGCACGTCGCAGACGGCCTCCTGGAACGAGGCCGCGACGTCGGCCACCGGCACGGGTGAACCGGAGCGTTCACGGGCCTCCACCCACCGGGCCACGGCGGTCTTCAGCCCGGAGAACGAGAAGTCGAACCGGTGCGACTCCAGGTCCTTGGGCGCGGTGAGGCCGCGCGGGAAGGCGATGGCGGAAGGAGACCCGCCGGCGGCGGCGCGGTCGATCGGCGGCCCACCGGGGAACGGCATGTCGAGCAGCCGGGCCACCTTGTCGTACGCCTCGCCGGCCGCGTCATCGATCGTGGCCCCGAGCGGTTCATACGAACCCGCGACGTCGTCGACGTACAACAGCGACGAGTGGCCGCCCGACACGAGCAGCGCGATGGCGGGTTCCAGGAGAGGCCCGTGACCGCCGCATTCAACCGCCAGCGTGTCGACGGCCACGTGCGCGGCGAGGTGGTTCACACCGTAGATCGGCTTCTGGGTCGCCAGGGCGTACCCCTTGGCGGCGGCGACACCGACGAGCAGGGCGCCCGCGAGGCCCGGCCCGGCCGTCACGGCGATCGCGTCGATGTCCGCGAGCGTCACCCCGGCCGTGTCGAGCGCCCGCCGCATCGTGGGAACCATGGCCTCCAGGTGGGCGCGGCTGGCCACCTCGGGCACCACCCCGCCGTAGCGGGCGTGCGCGTCCACGCTGGACGCGACCGCGTCGGCGAGCAGCACGTTGCCGCGCACGATGCCGATGCCGGTCTCGTCGCAGGACGTCTCGATACCGAGGATGATTGGTTCAGAGCTCATGGGACATCACCAGGGCGTCGGTGTTGCTGGGCTGGTAGTAGCCGCGGCGGCGGCCGATCACCTCGAAGCCGTAGCTGGCGTAGAGGTGCTGGGCGGGCTCGTTGTCGGCCGCCACCTCGAGCAGGATCTGCTTCGCGCCGACCCGCGACGCTTCCGCGTGCAGGTCGTCGACGAGGGCCCGGCCGACCCCGCGGCGCTGGGCGTCGCGGCGTACCCCCACGTTGTTGATCCAGGCCTCGTCGGGCGGGGAGACGGCGAGGCCGGCGTAGCCGACCACGTCGTCCGCGGAGAGGAAGACGCGGTAGTAGTGGCCCGCGGCCAGCTCGTTCCAGAACATCGGGGCCGTCCAGCGCTCCGCCCCGAACAGCTCGTCCTCGATGAGCAGGACCGGTTCGATGTGCCACCACCGGAAGGGGGCGATCACGTGAGGACCGGCTTGCGGGCGTGCGGTTCCGTGGCGTCGGGACGCCGCAGGTACTGGGGGGTGAGGGGTTCCGACGGCGCGCCGTCGAGGATCCGCGAAGCGGCCAGACCGACGAGAACAGACGGCGACGGGTAGCGGGGCGTCTCCAGAACCGGCAGGCCGAGCACGTCGGCGTACTTCAACGCGCCGTCACCGATGGCCCGCACCGGGCCGCCATCCGGCGGCAACGAAGCGATCACGTCGGCGGGCCGCCCGACGGCCGGGTCGGTCAACCGGACCCCGTCGAGGTACACCGCCCAGTAGATCTCCTTGCGCCGCGCGTCCGTCGCGACCAGCGTGGGTCCCGGCCCGGGCGCCGCGGCGCCGAGCCCGTCGAGGGACACGACCCCGTACGTCGGTACGCCCAGCGACTGCGCGACGGACGCGGCGGTGACGAGGCCGACCCGCAGCCCGGTGAACGGCCCAGGGCCGACACCCGCGACCACCGCCCCCACGGACGTGATCGAGACGCCGGCGTCAAGCAGGCAGGACGAGAGCTGGGGAGCCAGGACCTCGCCGTGGGCGCGCGCGTCGACGGTCGCCCGCTCCGCGAGCACGGTCACGCCATCCCGCGAGACCTCGGCGAGCGCGGCGGTGACCGCCGGCGTCGAGGTGTCCACCACGACTACAAGCACGCCCTGCACCCTATCGGGCGTGCTGGGCCAGCCCTGCGAGGCGGTCGGGCCAGTCGCCGCCACGGGCGACAACCTCGACGAGCCGGGAGTCGTCGTCGCGGCGGTCGATGCGCACCTCCAGGTGCGCGTCGGCGAGCTGCTCGACCTTGTCGACGCCCCACTCGACGAGGGTCACCGACTCCTCCAGGCTCGCGTCCAGGTCCAGGTCGTCGACCTCGGCGACGCCGCCGATGCGGTACGCGTCGACGTGCACCAGCGGCAGCGTGCCGCCGGGGCCGGGCCGGTGCACCCGGGAGATCACGAAGGTCGGCGAGGTCACGGCCCCGAGCACGTTAAGGCCCGCGCCGATGCCCTGGGCCAGGGCGGTCTTGCCGGCGCCCAGCGGGCCGCTCAGCACGACCAGGTCGCCGGCCCGGAGCACCCCGGCCAGCGCGCGGCCGAACGCCCGGGTGTCCTCGACGGTCTCGAGCTCAACTTTCACGACGGCGCACCTCCGGGAACCAGGTTACGCACGAACGGGCCGAGGACCGCGTCGACCGCCTCGTGGTGCTCCAACATCACCACATGTCCCGCGTTCGGGACCACGACGAGCTGCGCCAACGGCAGCACCCGGCAGATCGCCTCGGCGTGCTCGACCGGGGTGAGCAGGTCCTCGTCGCCGACGATCACGAGCGTCGGGGAGTCCTCGAAGCTGGTCAGGGCCGGGAACCGGTTGTGCGCGTCGATCGTGCGCACGTACCGGGCCACCACGTCGGTCGGGGTGGACGCGTTCATCCGCTCCACGTAGGACACGAGCGACGGGCTGACCTTCGTGGAGCCGAACCCGTACCGCTTGGTGAGCATCCAGGCCAGGTCGGTGTGCGCCTGCCGGGCCCGGTCCCACACGGGGGCGGTCAGCCGACCCGCGTTGGTGATCACGGGCAGCAGCGGGGTGCGCACCTTCGCGAGCACCTTGGGCAGCCCGAACGTGACCCCGCTCATCTCGCCGGCCGAGGACGCGACGAGCGCCACGCCGGACACCCGCTGACCCACGCCGAACAGCTCGGGGGACTGCTCCGCCAGCGCCATGATCACCATGCCGCCCATGGAGTGGCCGACGAGCACGACCGGCCCGGCCGGCGTCGTCTCGTCGATCACGGTCCGCAGGTCGCGGCCGAGCTGCTGGATCGAGTACTCGCCGCTGCGCAGACGGCCGGACAGGCCGTGGCCCGGCTGGTCGTAGGCGACGATCCGCACGCCCCGGATGGTGCGCAGCAGCTTGCGCTGGAAGTGGAACGTGCCGATGTCGAGGCAGAACCCGTGCACGAGGACGACCGTGAGCGGCGCGGCCGGGTCCCCGTCGATCTCCACGTGCAGGTCGAGGCCGTCGGCGGTGGTCACCGTCCGCGTCTCGTCGGCGCCCAGGGCGCCGAAAGGCTCATCCTTGTACGGGTCGGCGTCGGTGATCCGCCGGTTGCGCCCCATGAGGATGCGCTCGGTGGCGACACCCGCGGCGATGCCGGCCGCCGCCACGCCGACCACGGCCGAGACGATGCCGACCTTGCGCTTGCTGAACCGCCCGTTCGTGGGGGTCTCGGTGGTCACCGGGTGGTCCGCTCGCCGTCGTAGACGCGGGGTACGCGGGAGCTGCCCATCCGCGTCACGATCTCGTAGTTGATCGTGCCGACCGCGTCGGCCCAGTCGTCGGCCGTCGGGCCGCCGTCGGCGCCGTCGCCGAACAGCACCGCCACGTCGCCGGCCGCGACCGGGTCGTCGCCGCAGTCGAGGACGAACTGGTCCATGCAGACCCGCCCGGCGATGGTCCGGTTCGCCCCGGCGAGCCGGACGGGGGCGAGGTTGCCCGCGGCGCGGGGCACGCCGTCGGCGTACCCGAGCGGGACGAGCGCCAGCGTCGTGGGCGCGGTCGTCGTGTAGGTGTGCCCGTAGGACACGCCCTGGCCGGCCGCGGCCCGCTTGGCGTGCAGCACCCGCGCCCGCACCGTCATGGCGCGGCGCAGCCCGAAGTTGTCGTCGCGCCCGGCCACCGGGGACAGGCCGTAGACGGCGATACCGGGACGGACCAGGTCGAAGTGCGCGTCGGGCCGGGTGAGGGTGGCCGCGGAGTTGGCGATGTGGCGTACCCGGGGGTTGATGTCGTGGTTGCCGGCGACGCCGAGGGCCGTGCGGAACGCCGCGAGCTGCCGGTCGATCGTCGGGTGGTCGGGCACGTCGGCGTAGACGAAGTGGCTCCACACACCCACGACCTCGATGTCGCCCGCGGCGGCGGCCTTGGCCGCGGCGAGGCAGAGGGCGGGCCAGTCGTCGGCGCTCGCCCCGCCCCGCGCCAGCCCGGTGTCGATCTTCAGGTGTACGCGGGCGGGCCGGCCGGCCTCGGCTGTCGCCCGGACGATCTCGTCGAGCAGCTCGGTCGTGGACGCGGAGAGGTCGACGTCGGCGGCGATGGCGCGGTGCAGCGGCAGCCCGGGGGCGAGCAACCAGGACAGAACGGGCACCGTGATGCCGGCCGCCCGCAGCTCCAGGGCCTCGTCGAGGGTGCACACGCCCAGCCACGTGGCACCGCCGTCCAGCGCGGCGAGCGCGGCCGGGACGGCGCCGTGCCCGTACCCGTCGGCCTTGACCACCGCCATCACCTCGGCGCTCGTACCGGCCCGCAGCCGCGATACGTTGTGCCGGATCGCGTCAAGATCAACGCGTACCTCCGCCTGCCACATGGGGCCAAGAGTAACCGGCGGGTAGCAAGGGCCTCTATCCCGCGCGCGCCCTCGCCACCTGGTAGGCGGCCAGGAACTCCGCGGCCACGCCGTCGGGCGGCCGCTCCGCCGCGCCCCGCCCGCGCGCCTGGATGACCGCTTGCGCCAGGGCGGCCGGGTCGGCGTCGGCCACCGCGGTGGCCAGCTCGGGCAGCCCGCCGGTGGCCGTCGCGACCGTCGGGACGCCCAGCTTGCGGGCCACGGCCAGCACGCCCGACTGGCTCGCCACCGCATACGGGGCCACGATCACGTCCGCCGCGGCGACCAGCGCCATGTAGTCGGCCACCGACACGTACTCGAAGATCATTGTCACCGGCGCGTCGGTGAGCTGGACGACATGGGCGAGTTCCGCGGCGCCGCCGTGGTCCTCCCCCACGACGCCACCGCGCCAGCCGGGCAGCCGCGCCATCGCCCGCACGAACAGGTCGTAGTTCTTGTCCCGGCGCACGTGGCCGGGCATGAGCGCGAGCGGGGCACCGTCGGGCGCCAGGCGCTCGCGCCAGCGACGCACCCGGTCCGGCTCCACCGGTGGCGTCCACTGCACCAGCGGGAGCACCGAGGCGTCCCGGTCGAGCACGGCGGTGTCCGCGTCCGCGTAGACGACCAGGTGGTCCGGGCGGCGCAGCATCGTCTCGTGCGAGCGCACCGCGCGGGAGCCGGCTCCCTCGCGGACGAACGTGTTGTGCGGGCTGCCGACGACGGTCGCCCGGCGCAGCCGGGCCGCCCTGATGACCATAGGGTTGAGGAACGAGAACCCGTGGACGTGCACGACGTCGCGCGGCCCGAACGCCCGGCAGAGGTGCGGCAACAGCTCGCCGCCCAGGTAGCGGGCCCGTGCGGCCCGCCGCAGGACGACGTTGCGCCCGTTCTCCGGCCACCGCACGCACCCGCACACCGGCACCGCGGCCGGGCGGACCTCGCATCCGTCGGACGTGTGCAGCACCGCGTCGACCCCGGCCCCGACCAGGATGCGGGTCACCTCGACCGCGTGCTGATAGATGCCGCCCCGCCCGCCCGGCTCCACCACGTGGACCCGGCGCAACCCCGCCTTGGCCATGTCTTGATCAACGCCTCGTGGCGCCCGGGGAAACGCGACGGGACCCCGGCCGCGTCGCGGCCGGGGTCCCGTCGGTCAACGTCGGGGTCAGGAGCAGATCTGTCCGGTGTGGAGCATCCGGTTGGGCGACCCGTTACCGATGTTGGTCAGTGTGTTGTAGGTGGCCATGGCCGTCATGCAGTCGGCCACCTGCAGCGGCGAATAGTTGGTGTGCGCCTGCAGGATGAGTGCGACCACCCCCGCGGTGTGGGGCGACGCCATCGAGGTGCCGCTCATCGTCTGGTAGGCGCTGTTGGAGGCGTTCCACGCGGAGTAGATGTCAGTGCCGGGGGCGAAGATGTTGACGCACCGGCCGTAGTTCGAGTACCGCGTGTCCCGGCTGTCCTTGTTGTTGGTCGCGCCGACCGTGATGACGATGATCGTCCTGGCCGGCGAGACGGCGCACGCGTCGCCCGCGTTGTTCCCGGCGGCCACCACCACGGTGATCCCGACGGCGAGGACGCCCAGAATGGCCTTGCTCAGCGCGGGATCCGTGCCGGCGTGGCCGAGGCTCATGTTCACGACCCCGGGCCGCCGGCCGTTCTTCACCACCCAGTCGAGGGCCGAGAGGATGCCCGCGGTCGAGCCCTGACCGTTGCAGCCGAGGACCTTCAGGGCGTAGAGGCGCACCGCCTTCGCGACACCCACGTTGGCGCCGCCGATGGTGCCCGCGACGTGCGTGCCGTGACCGTTGCAGTCCGTGTTGCCGCTGCCGGTGAAGTCCGCACCGATGGTCGCCCGCCCGCCGAACTCCCGGTGGCTCGTCCGGATGCCGCTGTCGACGACGTACGCGTTCACGCCCGACCCGGTGTTCGGGTACACGTACCGGTGGTTCAGCGGGAGATCCCGCTGGTCGATGCGGTCCAGGCCCCACGGTGGATTGTTCTGCGTGCCCGCCACCACCGACCCCTGGGCCAGGACCCGGTAGTTCGGCTGGACGTACTGGATCCGCTCATCCTGGCCGACAGCTCTGGCCAGGTGGGGCGTGCCGCGGAAAAGGAAGCCGCGCACCGCCGCGTAGTAGATGCGCTGAATGATGATCTGGCGGTACAGGGCACGGAGCGCCTGGATCACCGCGTCCACGCTCTGCGCGGATACGTCATCGCGGAACACGGCGACGTACTCGCCCGGGATCGCCTGCCGGTGCATCGGCAGGGGGCCGATGCGACCTCGCCCGCCCTCCGGGAAGGCCACGGCCGACGACGTCGGTCCCGCCGTACTGACGCCGGGCGATGCGGACACCGCACCGGTCTCCAACGTGAGCGGCAGCACCAGCGCAGCCGCCAGAACCATTCGCAACCCGAACCGCGAAGTACGCATCATCATATTGCCCTTCGTCTGTACACCCTGTTCAACGGGCAAAAGGGCACATAAGATACGTATCAATTGACGTCAGCAGCGGTCGCGGATGAAGAGCAACCGGTTGGGCGAGCCGCTGCCGACGCTGCCGAGCACGTTGCGGGTCGCCAGACCCGTCAGGCACTGGTACGCCTGGACGGCCGAGTAGTCGGGGTGCTGGCCGCGGATGACCGCCAGGGCCCCCACGACGTGCGGCGTGGCCATCGAGGTGCCGCTCATCGTCTCGTAGCTGCTGTCGGACGCCGGCCACGCGGAGTAGATGTTGGTCCCTGGGGCGAAGATGTTCAGGCACTGCCCGTAGTCCGAGTACTGCGTGTCCCGGCTGTCGTTCTGGTTCGTCGCGCCGACCGTGATGACCTGCCCCTCCTGGGCCGGCGACACCCCGCACGCGTCCTCGGCGTAGTTCCCGGCCGCCACCACCACGTTGAAACCCGCCTCGAAGGCGCCGTAGGTCGCCTTGCTGAGGGCCTCATCGTCGCCGGGGTGTCCGAGACTCATGTTGATCACACCGGGGCGCTGCCCGTACCTCGCCACCCAGTCCAGGGCCGCGATGATGTTCGAGGTCGAGCCCGAGTTGTCGCAGCCGGGCACCTTCAGACCGACGAGGCGCACGCCCTTGGCGACGCCCACGTTCGTGCCGCCGATGGTGCCCGCGACGTGCGTGCCGTGGCCCGCGCAGTCCTGGTTGCCCTCGCCCGTGAAGTCGACGGCGGCCACCGCGCGCCCGCCGAACTCCCGGTGGCTCGGCCGGATGCCGCTGTCGATGATGTACGCGTTGACGCCCGACCCGTCGCCCGGGAACACGTACCGGCTGTCCAGCGGCTCGGTGCGCTGGTCGATGCGGTCGAGGCCCCACGACGGCGGGCGGTTCTGCGCGCCCGTCACCGGGAGCACCTGGGCGTGGTGCACGAAGTCCGGCTGGACGAACGCGACCCGGCGGTCGGCGGCGATCCGCGCCGCCAGCGCAGGCGTGGCCCGGAAGTGGAAGCCGCGCACCCACAGGTAGAACAGACGCTGCACGACGATCTGGGGGTGGCGCCGCAGGAACTGCCGGACCAGCGCCCGCACGGGATTGCGCACCGTCGCCTCGTCGCGGAACACCGCGATGTAGTGACCCCGGATCGCCTGTGGCCGGAACGGCAGGTGACGGATGCGGCCACGCCCGCCCTCCGGCAGGCTCGCCGTCGACGCCGTGACGTTGGACGTCGTCGACTCGTTCGCGACGCCGGGCGACGCCGACACCGCACCAGTCTCCACGATGAGCGGCAGCGCCAGCATCGTCGCGAGAACCATGCGTACACCGAATCGCGAATTGTGCGCCATCACATTGCCCTTCGTCTGTACGCCCTGCTCAACGGGCCGATGGGCACTGAGATACGTCCGGCGGATCAGCAGAGACGGCCGACGTAGAGCATCCGGTTCGGCGAGCCGTTGCCCGCGTTCTCGACCACGTTGGAGGTCGCGTTCTGGGTCAGGCAGGAGGCCACCTGCCTCGGCGAGTAGTCGGGGTGCGCGCCGAGGATGAGCGCCACCGCCCCGGCGACCAGTGGCGACGCCATCGAGGTGCCGGTCAGCGTCTCGTAGGCGTTGTCGGACGCCGACGAGGCGGAGTAGATGCCCGTGCCCGGCGCGAAGATCTTGACGCAGGACCCGAAGTTCGAGTACAGGACGTCGCGGCTGTCCTTGTCGTTGGTCGCGCCGACCGTGATGGCCATTGCCGACCGGGCCGGCGAGACGTTGCAGGCATTGCTCGCGCTGTTGCCGGCGGCCGTCACCACGCTGAAGCCCGCGTCGACGGCGGTCGTGACCGCCTGACCCAGCGCCGGGTCCGTGCCGGCGTGACCGAGGCTCATGTTCACCACCGCGGGCCGGTGGCCGTTGCGCACCACCCAGTCCAGGGCCGCGATGGTGCCCGAGGTCGAGCCATGGCCGTCGCAGGCCAGCACCTTCAGACCGACGAGCCGCACGCCCTTGGCGGCACCCACGTGCTGGCCCCCGATGGTGCCCGCGACGTGCGTACCGTGGCCCGCGCAGTCGACGTTGTCGGCGTCCGACGTGAAGTCGGCCGCGGCCGTCGCCCGTCCGCTGAACTCGACGTGGCTGGCCCGGATGCCGCTGTCGATCACGTAGGCGGTGGCGCCCGACCCGTTGGCCGGGAACGCGTACTGCTCGTCCAGCGGCAGGGCCCGCTGATCGATCCGGTCCAGGGCCCAGGTCGGCGGGGCCTCCTGCTGGCCGGCCACGATGTCCACCCCGGTCACCACGTAGTCCGGCTGGACGAACGAGACGCGACGGTCGGTGCCGATGCGCCCGGCCAGTTGGGGCGAGGCGCGGAAGTGGAAGCCGCGCAGCGCGTTCTGGAAGATCCGGGACGCGACCACGCCGCGGTGCTGCCGGACCAGCCTGCTGACCGCTGCCCGCACCTGCTGCCGGGAGACCGCCGAGTCGCGGAACACGGCGATGTAGTTGTCGCGGATCTGTTGACGCGGCGAGCCCAACTGAACGACCGCCGGGGTTTTCGGCGAAGCGGCCGGAACGGGCGACGCGGATACGGCGCCCCCCGCAGCTATGAGCGGCAGGGTCATCAGCGCCACGAAAGCCGTTCGCGAACCCGGAATTGACTTGCCGTCCATCGATATCGCCCCCTCCATCTCCCCTGCTCAACTGCCCAAACAACAGACAGATACGATTTCTTTTGTACGTCGGAAAATATCTGATGTCCATTGGTCGCAACCAACGACGTAATTTGTCGTTGGCTCGGTTCCATGCGTCTTAAGTCGGCCGATAAATGGCATTCCCCGCTCCGGACGCTCGTTGTGTCACACAGGGGTGGCATGGTGTCCGACCATGAGCTACGACCTGATGTTCGCCCGGCTCGCCGACCGCCAGACCTGGGACGACTACCTCGACGCGGACGAGGACGACGACGACAGCGAGGACGTTGACGCGGAGATCTGGGCACGGATCGTGCGGCGGGTCCGGGCGGTCCTGCCCAACCTCGTCGACCACGGCGGCGAGCTCGACGATGAACAGACCGCGATCCAGGTGTTCTGTTCCGCCGACTCGGCGGCGATCCAGGTGCCTTACTGGCACACCGGCGCCGCCGCACACCTCGTCGTCACCACGATGTACCGGATCTCCGCGATCATCGAGGAGGAGACCGGCCTGCAGGGCTACGACCCGCAGATCGAGGTGCCGACGGCCGAGGCCGGCGCGCGGGTCGCCGACGCGGTCGCCGTCTTCGAGATGGTCGCCGCCTCGTTCTCCGCCCGGGCCATCACGACGGACCTGCCAACGCGCGGGGGAACCGCTACTCAGCAGAGCTGACCGACGAAGAGCATCCGGTTGGGCGAGCCGGAGCCCGCGTTGGCGACCACGTTCTGGGTGGAGATATGGGTGAGGCAGGAGGCCACCGACTGCGGTGAGTAGTTGGCGTGCCTGCCGAGGATGAGCGCCACCGCGCCGGCGGTCATGGGCGACGCCATGGAGGTGCCGCTCATCGTCTGGTAGCTGTCGTTCGCCGACGGCCACGCGGAGTAGATGTCGGTTCCCGGGGCGAAGATGTTCACGCACGCCCCGTAGTTGGAGTACCGCGTGTCGCGGCTGTCCCTGTTGTTGGTCGCGCCGACCGTGATGGCCAGCTCCGCCTGGGCCGGCGACACGCTGCACGCGTTGCCCGCGTCATTCCCGGCCGCGACCACGACGCTGAAGCCCGTCTGGATGGCTTTCTGGATCGCCCTGTCCAGCGCGGGGTCCGCGCCGGAGTGACCGAGGCTCATGTTCACCACGGCGGGCCGCTGGCCGTGCCGCACCACCCAGTCGAGCGCCGAGAGAATGCCCGAGGTAGAGCCCTGACCGTTGCAGCCGAGGACCTTCAGCCCGACCAGGCGCACACCCTTGGCCACGCCGACGTTCGTGCCGCCGATGGTTCCCGCGACGTGCGTGCCGTGCCCGTTGCAGTCGCGGTTGTCGGCATCGGGCGTGAAGTCGACGGCGGCCGTCGCCCGCCCGCCGAACTCCCGGTGACTCGCCCGGATGCCACTGTCGATGACGTACGCGTTGACACCCGACCCGTTGTTCGGGAACACGTACCGGCTGTTCAGCGGCAGCGCCCGCTGATCGATGCGGTCGAGGCCCCAGGCGGGCGGCCGGTTCTGCTGGCCGGTGACCACGTAGCCCATCTCGGTGACCACGTAGTCCTGCTGGACAAACTGGATGCGATGGTCCGCGTTGAGGCGCCTGGCCAGCTCGGGCGACGCGCGGAACTGGAAGCCGCGTAGCGCGTTCTGGTAGATCCGGGCCGCGACCAGGCCCCGGTGGCGCTGCACCAGTGCGCGCACGACCGCGCGCACCCGTTGCCGGGAGACCGCGCGGTCGCGGAACACGGCGATGTAGTTGTTGTTGACCACCGGCCGATGCGACGGCTCCAGCTGGGCAAACGCCGCAGCGGCTGCCGGAGTGGTCCTGACGGGCGAAGCGGACGCCGCGCCGTCGGCGGCGACGAGCGGCAGTGTGACGAGTGCCGCGAGAGCCATGCGTACGCCGGAGCGTAGATTGACGTTCATCGTATTTTCCCTGCTCAGCTCCTAAAATTCAGACGATTACACCTCCCGTTGTACTCCTGAAACGTCTGACAGATGTTCGAAGTCGCCGACTGAGCCAGGCCCGGTTGTTCCGCCACGCCCGCCGGCAGATCTAAACGCCTCTTAATGGCCGAAAACGACGAATGCCAGCCGGCCTGTGTCGCACCCGGCTGGCAGGGACAAAAGTGCCACCCGATCCTGGACGGGTGGTTAAGGGTGGAGCTGAGGGGACTCGAACCCCTGACCCCCTCGATGCGAACGAGGTGCGCTACCAGACTGCGCTACAGCCCCTTGTAACCGGGCACAAGGCTAACAGGTCCCCCGCCCGCCACGCGACTCGGCATCCCACCCACCGAAGATCAGTGCCCCGGATGCTCGTACGGCCGGCCCCGGACCGGCCCCGGCCGCTCGTTGGGCTGTACGCCCGGGCGGGCCGGCCGGGCCATCGGCGGCTCCCCGGCGTCGCCCACGGCCCGGTCGAGGCGGGAGTAGCGCTCCACGTACTCCGTGGCCCGCCGCATGGCCTCCCGGCGCGCCGCCTCCCGCTCCACGACCAGTCGGCGCTGGGCCTCCCGGCGCTGGGCGGCCCGGCGCTCGTGCTCGCGGCGGACGGCGGCCTGTTGGGCGGCGACCCAGCGGGCGCGACGCGCCTCCTGACGGCGCCGCCGGGCGGCGGCGATCGACCGGTTGCGCAGGTGCACGACGTAGGCGGTCAGCGCCCCGGCGGTGACCGCGAAACTGATCCACATTCCGGGGCCGACCAGCACGATGCCGACCACCTCGACGAGGTTCAGCAGCTCCAGCGCGGCGAACACGCGCCGGCGCCGGTGCATGGCCGACGCGGGGGCCCTGCGGCGCTTCGACCGGCCACCCACCCGGGTGGTCGACCCGGCTGCGGACCGCCGGCGTGTCGCGGCGCCCGCGTGCCGGCGCGGCCCGGTCGTCGACCGCCGCCGCCCGCCGCCGGCAGCCTCACGGGAACCGCCGTTACGCGAACCACCCGCCGCGCCGTCACGGGCGTTCAGAGACTCATGGACCCCGACGGTGCCCCCGTGGAACGCGACGACCCCGTGGTCATCCTCCGCCGACCACGGGACGGGGCGGGGCGGGTTGATCGGAACACGGCCGGGGACGGTACGACGACTACGGCGCCGGGCGAGCACCCGCGCCGTGGACGTCGTCCGCTCCGCGGCGAGCCGCTCGGTCGCGTCATACCGACGCACCAGGGCCGGCGCGAGGGCGAGCAGGCTCGCTGCGGCGAGAACGGCGAGGAGCACCGACGTCGGCACGCCCTCCCCCTCCGCAACAAGCTTTCAGATGGCGCCACACCACCTTGCCACGAGGTTACGGTGCGACTATGCGGATCGGCGGATGCCACGCTGCTGATGCCAGCGGGCGAGCAGTCCGCCCTCGCCGGCGAGGTCCTCTGTGGTCAGGGCGTACCCGATGTGATCCCGCCAGGCGCCGGCGATGTGCAGGTACCGCTGGTGGTAGGCCTCCTCGCGGAAGCCGAGCTTCTCCACGACGCGGCGGCTGGCCGCGTTCTCGGGGCGGATGTTGACCTCGATGCGGTGCAGGCCGCCCTGGTCGAAGGCGTGGTCGACGGCGAGCGCCAGGGCGGTGGGGATGACGCCCCGGCCGGCGACGCGGGCGTCGACCCAGTAGCCCGCGTACGCGGAGCAGAAGGCCCGCCGGACGATGTTGCCGAGGGTGACCTGCCCGACGAGCCGCTCGACGTTGTCGGGCGTGTGCAGGCAGACCGCGAACGGCATGGCGTGGCCGAGCCGGGCGGCGCGCCGCAGCTCCTTGTGGACGAGCCGGAACGACGCCGGCGAGTTCAGCTCGGCCCACGTCCCGCCGGGCGGGGTGGGCTCCCAGGGCGCGAGCCACTCCTCGTTGGCCCGCCGCACCTGCGACCACGCGGGCGCGTCCGACCGGCGGTAGGGGCGCAGGGTGACACCCGACTGCGGGTCATGCAGCACCGCAGGCCAGCCGGGCGCACCAAGAAAACTCACAAACCTCACCGTCGGCGGTCGAGAAGCAGGACATCCACAGTAGACCCGGCCGGCGCCCCGCCGACCTTCTCACCCAGTACCAGCAGGCCGTTGGCGTCCGCCAGACCGGACAGCGTATACGGCCCGCCGGCGAGTGGCTGCACGGTGTAACCGCCACCCCGGCGTTCCTGCACCCGCGCGGGCCGGAACTCGCGCAGCCCGATGGGCGACGCGATCGTCTCCAGCAGGTGGGCGCGCACCGACGGCCGGAACACGGGCTCCGCCCCGGCGAGCACCTGGATCACGGGCCGGGCCAGCACCTCGAAGCCGATGAGCGCCGCGCCCGGGTCGCCCGGCAGGCAGACGACGGGCACCTGGTCGGCCTGCGAGCCGATCATCCCGAACCCGAGGGTCGAGCACGGGAACACGGACAGCTCCGTGAAGCGGACCGACCCGTCCCGGCCCAGGATCCGGCGCAGGATGTCGCCGGGCCCCGTGCCCGTACCCCCGGTGGTGATGATGAGGTCCGAGCGCAGGGTCTGGTCCTCCAGCAGGCCACGGAGGGCCTCGGGGTCGTCGTCGCAGATGCCGACCCGGTAGGCGTGCGCCCCCGCGTCCGCGGCGGCGGCCGCCACGGCGTGCGAGTTGACGTCCACGACCTGCCCGGGCTGGCTGAGCCGGCCGGCCTCGACGAGCTCGTCACCGGTGGCCAGGACCGTCACCCGGGGCGTGGGGCGCACCACGACGTGGCTGACCCCGGCCGCCGCGAGGACGGCGACCATGGGCGGCGTGACGTAGTCACCCGGGCGGGCGACGACCGCGCCGGCGGCGATCTCCTCGGCCGCGCGGCGCACGCCGTGCCCGCGCTTGGGCGCCTGGCGGATCTCGACGGACGCCATGCCCTCGTCGGTGAAGTCGAGGGGCACGACGACGTCCGTGGTGGCGGGCAGGGGCGCCCCGGCCGCCACGGCGAAGCAGGTGCCGGGCACCAGCCGCACCGGCCGCCAACTCGCCGCGGAGAGATCCCCCACGACGTTGAGGCGGACGGTGCGGCCGAGGGCCGCGGCGGCCAGGTCGTCATAGCGGGCGGCGTACCCGTCGATGGCGGCCTGGTCGTACGCGGGGAGCGCGCCGAGCGCCCGCACCTCCTCGGCCAGCACGTTCCCGAACGCCTGGGTGAGGTCCAGGTCGAGCGGGGGCAGTGCGCGCACACGGCGCAGCACGCCCGCCAGGTAGTCGGCGAGCGAGGTCAGCTGAGGGGTACGGGTCAGCGTGATCTCCGCAGTCATCCATTAACCGTCCGATTTAACAAACTCCACGAGCCATTCCTTGAACGCGGGTCCAAGGTCCTTGCGCTTGCAGGCGAGCTCGACGACCGCCTGCAGATAGCCCAACGGCATACCGGTGTCATAACGCACGCCCCGGTAAACGATTCCGTGAACCGGCGTGCCCTCGGCGAGCAGCAGCGCCATCGCGTCGGTGAGCTGGATCTCGCCGCCGGCGCCGGGCTTGGTCCGCTTGATGGCATCGAAGATCGTGGGCGGCAGCACGTACCGGCCGAGCACGGCGAAGTTGCTGGGCGCGGTGCCCTGCTTGGGCTTTTCCACCAGGCCGGTGACCCGGAAGACCTCGCCGGCGTCGGCGAACTCCGGCTCCGCGGCCGCGACGGACGCGATCCCGTACCGGTCCACTTCGTCGTCGGAGACCTCCAGGAACGCGAGCACGATGCCACCCGTCCGGGACTGCAGGTCGATCATCCCGGGCAGCAGCGGCTGTGCCTCGTCGACGAACTCGTCACCCAGGAGGACGACGAACGGTTCGTTGCCCACATGCGACTCGGCGTACCCGATCGCGTGACCGAGGCCGAGCGGCTCGCCCTGGCGGCAGGTGTAGATCTCGGCCAGCTCGCTGGGGCGCCGCACCGCGGCGAGGCGCTCCAGGTCGCCCTTGGCCTCCAGGCGCGATTCCAGGTACGGCTGGCGGTCGAAGTGGTCGACCATGCTGGTCTTGCCGCGCCCGGTGACGAGCAGGACGTCGCGGATGCCACCGGCGGTGGCCTCCTCCACGATGTACTGCAGCACGGGGCGGTCAACGACGGGCAGCAGTTCCTTCGGCACCGCCTTGGTGGCGGGCAGGAAGCGGGTGGCGAGGCCGGCGGCCGGAATGACCGCTTTGACGGCGCGCTGGGTGGTGGCGTGGTCCGGCATGCGCCGAGACTATCGGCCTTCCCGCATGCCGCCCCGACCTGACCCTCCCGACGCGCCGCCGACTGCCATCCTGAGCGGGTGACACCCGCCACTGCGACGAAGTCCGACTGGCGCCGCCGCCTGTTGGCGGCACGGCGCGCGCGGTCCCCGGCTGAGCGGGCCGCCGCCGACTCCGCGCTGGTCACAACCCTTATGGGTACGGTCTCAGAGCGCGCCGTCCGCACCGTCGCCGCGTATTCGCCACTCCTCACGGAGCCGGGCGGGCCCGCGTTGCTGCCGACGCTGGCGTCCGTTGCGCGCGAGATCCTGATCCCGGTGCTGCTCCCGGACCGCGACCTGGACTGGCAACGGTGGCCATCAATCGACACACCGCCGGCCCGGACCCCCGTCGGCAAAGCCGACCCGGCCGCCGGGCCCGGCGGGTCGGCCGTGCCCGGCGGGTCCGACCAGCTCGGCGGGTCCGACCTGGTCGGGAGTGCTGAGCTGCTCGGCGTGACGGCTGTCGGCGGGGCCGACCTGGTGGTCGTGCCGGCCGTGGCGGTCGACCTCGGCGGCGTCCGGCTGGGGCGGGGTGGCGGGTCGTATGACCGGGCGCTGGCCCGGGTCGGCCCGGGCACCCTGGTGGTGGCCCTGCTGTTCGACGGCGAGCTGGTCGAGTCGCTGCCGGCCGAGCCGCACGACCGGCGCGTCCACGCGGTCATCACCCCATCGGGTGGTCTTCGTCACGTCGGCTGAGCGCCCGACGTATTCCCGGGTGTTGATCGGAACACGAAAACTGGACACTTCGCCGGTCCATGCGCCATCCTTGGCACTCAAGGCGCCGGAGTGCCAAGTTGTTGATCACGGAGGCGGAGAAGTGCCCACCTACCAGTACGCCTGCACCGCGTGCGGCCACCAGCTCGAGGCTGTCCAGTCGTTCTCGGACGAGCCGCTGAGCGTATGCCCCTCGTGCGAGGGCAAGCTGCGCAAGCTCTTCAACTCGGTGGGCATCGTCTTCAAGGGCTCGGGCTTCTACCGCACCGACTCCCGCTCGGGCGCGAAGGACTCCGCCGGCAGCACGTCCCCCGCCCCGGCCCAGAAGTCGGAGTCCAAGTCCGACTCCGCCCCCAAGGACGCAAAGCCGGCGACCACCTCCACCCCGAGCACCCCGGCGGCATCCTCCTCCTCGTCGGCGACCCCCGCCAAGGCCTGACGCACCGCCACCACCCGCGACCGCCCCGCCGGACCCACCCGTCCCGGCCCGGCCTTCCTCGCAACCTCCACCACCTGTGCACATATAGCGAGGCAACCCATCGGGCGCCGCCGCCGAACGCGCACCGGTAACGAGCCCACGACGCCCACTGCCGCCATCTGTGCACAAATGGCGAGGCGAAGAGTGCCGGCCCCGCCACAAGCGCACATCTGGCGAGCTCACCATGCAGCGGACCCGCCACAAGCGCACATCTGGCGAGTCAGAACACCCTTACGCCCGCCAACTGTGAACATCTGGCGGGACGAGGACGGATCGGCCCGCCACAAGCGCACATCTGGCGAGCTGAAGACGGGGTAGACCCCAACCAAATGTGAACATTTGGCGGATACACGGCGCTCACCTCGCCAGATGTGCACATTTGGCGAGACGACATCGCCCACTTCCCCGCGGACGGCATCCTCGACGACCAATGACGGGCCTGCCCCCTCGGCCCGGCCGCCAAGGGCGACCCGGTGGTGCGATAAAGACGAGTTCTACCTCGCCAAACGCGACCCTTGGGCGATGTGAGCGCCCTCCAACCCGGCCGTTAGCGACCCGTTGGCTGCCGGACCGCACTCCCCCTCGCCAATGGCGCCCTTTGCCGAACAGGCAGACCGCGCCACCCGCCACCACCGCCACACGGCTAGGCTGTGACGCCAATGACACCCGTAACGCGCCTATAGTCCGGAAATGTGACAATCATCCGGGGCTTTAAGGAGTTCATCCTTCGAGGCAACGTGATCGACCTCGCGGTCGGGTTCGTCATGGGTGCCGCGTTCGGGAAGGTGGTCGACGCGTTCGTCGCCGCGTTCATCGCGCCGCTGGTCAAGGTCGTCACCGGCGGGCACGCGCTCAGCGGCACGTGGCGGGTCAACGACGTGATCTTCGACTGGGCGGCGTTCGTCAACGCGGTGATCACGTTCCTGCTCACGGCCGCCGCGGTCTACTTTTTCGTCGTCGTGCCGGTCAACAAGGTCAACAGGCGCGGGGACGGGAGGACGACGCAGCTCAGCGACGAGGCGAAGCTGCTGACCGAGATCCGCGACGAGCTGCGGACCCGTTAGTCCCAGTGCGGGGGGCGGTCCGCGAGGAGGCGGTCGTCGTTGTCGTACGAGCGCTCGCCCCAGCCCGCGTCCGTGTCGTCGCGGGTCGTCCGCGGCAACACCGGCGCGTCGTCGACGAAGGGCGCCTCGTCATCCAGGTCGACCACGCGGTCGTCATCAAGACCAGGTTGCACGGGTCGAGCGTAGCGCCGCCCGGGTTGCTGTTGAATGACGGGAGTGGGCCCAGCCGGTGACATTCTCGCACTGTTGATCAGGCGGTACGCGTTCCGCGAGATCGCGGCGGTGCTCGGCGCCGGGATCCTGGCCGGCAGCATCCCGAGCCACGAGGCGGCGCTGGCCCAGAAGCTGTGCGCGTACGGGCAGCGCCTCATGGATCTCGACGCCGAGGATCTCGCCGACCCGGACGTGGCCCACGGCGCGTCCCTCGACACGTCCCTGGTCGACCAGGCCCGCGAGACGGTCCCCGCGGACCTGATCAGGCGCGGCGCCGCGTGCCGCATGCCGCAGGTCCCGCGCGAGCAGCCGCGCGCCGCGCTGCGCTCGCTCGTGCCGGCGTACCAACTGGTCCTGGAGTCCGTCGAGATCCGGTGGCGGCGCCAGGAGATGGCGGCGATCCTGGCCGGGGTCCACCTCATGAGCCAGTACGCCTACCTGTTGGCCTGGGAGTCGGTGCTGGGGCACGCCGCCGACCCGGCGGAGCTGGCCCGCGACGAGGCGTTCGCGGGGCTGGACAGCCGGTTCGGGGCGTGGGACGTGACCGGGTGCCCGCACATCCGGCCGGAGAAGGCGGCCGCGAGCCGGGCGCTGCGGGTGGCCGACTCCACCGCGCTGAGCTGGCGCAACTACCTGAACCGGCAGCACTCGACGGTGGCCCGGGCGCTGGGCGCGTGCGCGGCACAGTGCATGAACCCGTGCACGGTGATCTCGACCCGCACCGAGGAGGACCGGGTCCGGCTGGGCGCGGCGTGCCGGGCGGCGTTCGCGTTCGCCGACTCGGCCCTGATCCGGCTGCGCCACGCGGCGCCGGTCGGGCACGGGTTCGGCGTGCCGTCCCGCGACGAGGTGGCCGAGACGTGGCGGCACAGCCGGGTGTCGATCTCCCGGCACGGACCGGTCGGCGAGCTGGTGCTCACCGAGGACGGCTTCCCGCTGCCCGGCCTGGTCACGCTGCTGTCGGGCATCGCCGGCCGGACGCTGCGCCCCGACACCCTGCTCGCGGACATGGCCGCCGAGATCGCCGCGCGTCTGCACACCTAGTCTGGACGGATGCCAGCCAAGGGGATGCTTCCGCTCGATGCCGCGCTCGCCGAGGTGCGGGCCGCGCTGCTCGACCGGGGCCGGCTGATCCGCGCGGTCGCGGCCGGTCGTCGCAAGGGCACAACCCCTTCCCTGGTACGCGCGCAACTGCGCCCCGTCGCGCTCAAGTCGGGCGACCGGTTGCAGGTCGTGACCGACGACGGGGCCCGCCCGCACACCCGCAACGTGGACTGGGAGGTCGAGGGGGGCGCGGCGGTGGACGCGCTGCTCGCGGAGCCGTTCGGCAACTGGCACGTGGAGACGGTCGACGAGACGCTGCAGCTGCGGGTCACCAAGAAGGGCGACGCCCAGCTGCACCGGGCGCCGACGGCGAGCGACCGCGCGGCCGCGCCGGCCGCCCACGACCGGGTCAGGGAGCACCTGCTGGACCCGGGCGACCCGCTGTTCGACGTGATCGGCGGGACGGCGGCGAAGCGCCGCCAGGTGGACGCCTTCCTGCGGGCGCTGGACGCGGTCCTCGGCGAGGACCCGGACCTGCCGCAGCCACTGCGCGTGGTCGACCTGGGCTGCGGCAACGCGTACCTGACGTTCGCGGGGTACCGGTACCTGACGAAGGTGCGCGGGTTGACGGCCGAGCTCGTGGGCGTCGACGTCCGCGAGGACCAGCGGGTGCGCAACACGGAGCTGGCCGCGCAGCTGGGCTGGTCGGAGTGGGTGCGGTTCGAGGCGGGCACGATCGCGGAGGCGCCGGTGGCCGGGGCGGACGTGGTGCTGGCCCTGCACGCCTGCGATACGGCCACGGACGAGGCGCTGGCCCGCGCGGTCGGCTGGCGGGCCCGCTACGTGCTGGCCGCCCCCTGCTGCCACCACGACCTGGCCACGCAGCTGCGCGGTGGGGGCGCGCCAGCGCCGTACTCGCAGGTGGTCAGGTTCGGCATTCTGCGTGAGCGGTTCGCGGACGTCCTCACCGACACCCTCCGGGCGCAGTTGCTGCGCCTGCAGGGTTACACCGTGGAGGTCGTCGAGTTCATCGACTCGCGGCACACGCCGCGCAACCTGCTGCTGCGCGCCCGGCGCACCGGCACGCCACCGACGGCCGCGCAACGCGCCGAGTACGCCCAACTGGTCGAGGAATGGGGCCTCAAGCCCCATCTCTCGACGTTGCTTGATCAGGTCGTGGCGCCGGCCAGCTCGTAGCCGGCCTCGTCGACGGCGTGCGCGACGGCGTCGAGCGGGATCGGCGCGTCGCTGTTGACCGTGACCTCGCCGGCCGCCAGCTCCACCTGGACGTCGCGGACGCCGGGCACCTTGGTCAGCTCCTCGGTCACCGCCTGGACGCAGTGCCCGCAGGTCATGCCGATCACGGTGTACTTGGTCTGGACGGACATGGTGCGTGTTCCCCTCTAGGACCGGACGAGGCGAGCGATCGCGTCGGTCGCCTCCTTGACCTTCGCGCTGGCGTCGCCGGTGCCGGCGGCCTCGACGACACAGTGGGCGATATGCCCCTCCAGCAGGCCGAGCGCGACGGCCTGCAGAGCGCGGGTGGCGGCGGAGATCTGCGTCAGGATGTCGATGCAGTACGCGTCCTCGTCGACCATCCGGTGGACGCCCCGCACCTGGCCCTCGATGCGACGCAGCCGGCCGAGGACGGCCTGCTTCTCGGGGCCGTACCAGTACTCCTGGTGGTCCGTCTCGCCGTGGGGGTGGCTGGGTTCCATGAACTCAGCATACCCCGGGGGAGTATTTGGGCGCGCCGTTGTTGCGCGCTTGGGGTGATTAGCGTTAAATGTCCGCCGTGGAAGGCTCCCATACCGGTTCATTCGGATCTCGTTGGGCGAAGCTGGCCACGGCGGTGGTCACACTGGTCATCGCCACCCCGACGGCCGGGCACGCGGACCCGCCAGGCGACGTGGAGCGTCAGCTCAACGCCGCCAGTGAGCGGCTGGAGAAGGTGGTCGAACGCTTCAACGCCAACCGCGCCGACCTCGCCCGGACCCGGGCCCGGATGCGCGCCGTCACCCGCCAGCTGCGCCCCCTCGACAAGCGGCTGGACGCCGCCCAGAGCCGGGTCAGCCACATCGCGGTCACCGCGTTCAAGGACGGCGGCCTGGTGATGGCCACCGCGCTGCTCACGGCCACCTCGCCGGACGTGTTCGTGGACCGCCTGATGGTGCTCGACCACATGGCCCGCACCAAGCACCGCGCCCTGCGCCGACTCGGCAGCCTCGACCGGGGGCTGCGGGCCCGCCAGCACGACCTCGCCAAGCTTGCGCACCGGCTGGCGGCCCAGCACCGCACCCTCGCCGCCGACCGGGCCGAGGTGCTCTCCGAGATCACCAGGCTGGAGGAGTTGCGGGCCCGGCACGCCAGGCGTGCCGGCACCGGCTGGGGGGCGCCGGTCGCGACGCTGGGCAACGACCCGGACAGCGTCCAGGAGCGGGCGCTGACCGGCCCGCGCGGGCGCTCGGTGGTCACCTACGCGCTCGACCAGCGCGGCAAGTCGTACTACTTCGGCGCCGCGGGACCCGACGCGTTCGACTGCTCCGGCCTGGCCATGGCCGCGTGGCGGCGGGCCGGCGTCTACCTGCCGCACAACGCGTACCGGATGTGGGGGTCCGTGCCGCACCTGCCGCGCGCCGACCTGCGCCCCGGCGACCTGGTCTTCTACTACAGCGACATCCACCACGTCGCCGTCTACATCGGCGGCGACCGGGTGGTGCACGCGCCCGGCTGGGGCCAGCCGGTCACGATCTCGCCGATGCACCACGCCCCGGTCTACGGCTACGGCCGCCCGGGTTAGGTCGCGGCGCCGGATGGCGACCTGACGTCCTCACCACACAACGGCTCCGGCGTCAGGTCGCGGTGCTGGACGGCGACCTGACGTCCTCACCACACAACGGCTCCGGCGTCAGGTCGCGGTGCTGGACGGCGACCTGACGTCCTCACCACACAACGGCTCCGGCGTCAGGTCGCGGAGAACCCGCCGTCGAGCATCAGGTGCTGGCCCGTGAGGTAGCCGCTCGCCGGCCCCGCGAGGAACACGGCCAGCCCCGCGAAGTCGTCCGGCTCGCCGTTGCGGCCGATCATCGTCCGGGCCGCGAAGGAGGCCGCCCGGGCCGGGTCGCTGAACAGCCGGTCGTTCATCGGCGTGTGGACCACGCCCGGGGAGACGGCGTTGCAGCACACCCCGTGCCGCGACCATGCCTCGGCCTGCGAGCGGGTCAGCGACACCAGCCCGCCCTTCGTCGCCCCGTAGCCGCCGCTGTCGGCGTAGGCGCGCACCGCCTGCTGCGACGAGAGGTTGATGATCCGGCCCCAGCCGCGCTCGGCCATCCGGGGCCCGAACCGCTGCCCGAGCAGGAACGGCGCGGTGAGGTTCACCGCGAACAGCGTGTCCCACTCCGGTGGGGTCAGGGACGCGAGCGGGGGTCGGATGTTGACGCCCGCGCTGTTGACCAGGATGTCGGGCTCGCCGAAGAACGCGCACGCGCGCTCCGCCGCGTCCGCGAGCGCCGCGCGGTCGGCCAGATCGGCGCTCACCCAGTCCGCGGCGGCGCCCACGCCGCGCACCTCGGCGGCCGTCTCGACCAGGGTCTTCTCGGCCCGGCCCAGGATCACCACACGCGCGCCGGCGCGACCCAGGGCCAGGGCGATGGCCCGGCCGATCCCCGAGTTGCCGCCCGTCACGAGGGCCACCCGCCCGGCCAGCCCGAACTGTTCCGTCACCCACGAAGTCACGGGGCCATCATGCGCCCTCGGATCGAGAGGTAAGCGCTTTCCTATGCTAGGGTGCGCCTCATGTCACAGGAAGCCTTCCCGTCGGGTCCCCCCTCGCCCGACGACCTGCGCCTGATCAGCGACCAGTTGGCGGCTACCCGGCTGCTACCCGTCGTCGTCATATCCAGGGCCGCGGACGCCCGCCCGCTCGCCGACGCCCTCGCCGAGGGCGGCCTGCGCACCGCCGAGGTGACCATGCGGACGCCGGCGGCGATCGACGCCATCCGCGCGCTCGCCGAGGTGCCGGACCTGCTGGTCGGCGCCGGCACGGTGCTGACCAGGGCGCACGTCGAGCAGGCCGTCGACGCGGGCGCGGCGTTCATCGTCAGCCCCGGGTTCAGCCCCGAGGTGGTCACCCACTGCGCGGCGCTGGGTGTGCCCGTCTTCCCGGGCGTGGCCAGCCCGTCCGAGATCATGCAGGCGTTCGACCACGGCCTGCGTACCCTCAAGTTCTTCCCGGCCGAGCAGCTCGGCGGCGCACCGATGGTCAAGGCCCTCGCCGCGCCGTTCGCGGACGCCAGGTTCATCCCCACCGGCGGCGTCACCGCCGCGTCGCTGCCCGGCTACCTGGCCCTGCCGTCCGTGCTCGCGGTCGGCGGCAGCTGGATGGTCGCGCCGAAGCTGCTCGACGCCGGCGACTGGAAAGAGGTCACCCGCCTGACCGCCGAGGCGGTCGCGCTCGCGAAGGAGTCCACGAATGCCGCTGCCTGAACCTCGTCCGGCCGAGGAGTGCCGCTACGACCTGGTGTCGCTGGGTGAGGTCATGCTGCGCCTCGACCCGGGCGAGGGCCGCGTGCGCACCGCCCGCACCTTCCGCGCCTGGGAGGGCGGCGGGGAGTACAACGTGGCCCGCGGCCTGCGCCGCTGCTTCGGCAAGCGCACCGCGATCGTGACCGCGTTCGTCGACAACGAGGTCGGCCGGCTGCTGGAGGACCTCGTCCTCGCCGGCGGCGTGGACACGGGCTTCGTCCGGTGGATGAAGGACGACGGCATCGGCCGGTCCGTCCGCAATGGACTCAACTTCACCGAGCGCGGCTTCGGGTTGCGCGGCGCGGTCGGCACGTCGGACCGCGGCAACACCGCCGCCTCCCAGCTCAAGCCGTCCGATGTCGACTGGGAGCACCTGTTCGGCACGCTCGGCGCGCGCTGGTTCCACACCGGTGGCATCTACGCCGCCTTGTCGGCGACGACGCCGGACGTCATCGAGGCCGCCATGGTGGCCGCCCGCCGACACGGCACGATCATCTCGTACGACCTGAACTACCGCCCCTCGCTGTGGAAGGCGATCGGCGGCCAGGCCCGCGCGCAGGAGGTCAACCGGGCGCTGGCGCGCTACGTCGACGTGATGATCGGCAACGAGGAGGACTTCACCGCCAGCCTCGGCTTCGCCGTGCCCGACACCGACGAGTCGCTGTCGTCCCTCGAGGTCGCCAACTTCCAGCGCATGATCGAAGAGGTCACCAAGGAGTACCCGAACTTCTCCGTGGTCGCCACCACGCTGCGCACCGTGCACACGGCGACGGTCAACGACTGGGGCGCGATCGCCTGGGCCGACGGCGGGTTCGTCACGGCCACCCACCGCGAGCGCCTGGAGATCCTCGACCGGGTCGGCGGCGGCGACAGCTTCGCGTCGGGCCTCATCTACGGCCTGCTGTCCGGCTTCGACCTGCAAAAATCGATCGAGTACGGCGCCGCGCACGGTGCCCTCGCCATGACCACGCCGGGCGACACCTCGATGGCGAACCTCAAAGAGGTGGAGTCGCTGGTCAAGGGCGGCGGTGCGCGGGTCCAGCGCTGAGCGCAGCGAAGCGCCGATCAGCTCTGCGTTAGCTTCCGGTTAGCTGAGCGTCAGCTCAGCTCTTTGAACATGTAGATCGTGTCCTCGAGGTCGCCGTCGGAGGCCCTCGCGTAGCGGGGGATCACGCCGGCGGCCTCGTACCCGATGCGGCGGTAGAGCCGCTCACCGTCATCGCCGGTCCTGGTGTCCAGGACCAGGAGGGTACGGCCGTGAGCGCGCGCCACCTCCTCGGCCGCGGCCATGAGGGTGGCCCCGAGGCCGCCCCGCCGCGCGGCCGGGTGCACGAGCAGCTTCGCGATCTCGGCGCGGTGCCGGCCGTTGGGCGGCGAGTCCAGCACCACCTGCACCGTGCCGACGAGCACGCCGTCGCGCCGCGCCCCCAGCAGCACCCGCGCCCCGGCGCCGACCGGGCCGCGCAGGCCCTGCCAGTACTCCCGGGCGTTGGTCAGGGTGAACGGGGTGACGAAGCCCACGCTCGCGCCCGCCTCGACGCTGGCGTGCAGGATGTCGGCGAGGTCGTCCAGGTCCCGGCCCACCGTCCGGTCGCTGCCGGCGAGCGTCAAGGGTTCGATCACGTCCGCGATGGTGCCACGAACCGGGCCGCCGGGCCGGTCCCGCGCATCGTATTGTCGTCGTGATCACGCCCCGACCCGCGAGCTCACGGCGGCTACGTGGCACTAGAACATGGATATGTGTACGTGGTTCTCGTGGTCGCCTGACGGGCTGCCGTCGCCGTTGTAGGAGTGCCAGCCGGCGCCGTATTCCCAGATCTGGTTGAACCAGATGACGTACATGATGCCGAGCGCCTCGGCGTTCTTCACCGCCCACGCGGCGAGCTTGTCGCCGTAGCGCTTGTCGTCACCGGTCGCGGTGCCGCCGAAGGTGCTCTTCTCGGCGGAGAAGTCGCACGCGCGGCCCTTGGGATGCTCACCCCAGGACTGGGTGCGCCAGCAGCGGGTGAAGCGTTGGAAGTTGGCCAGCTGGGCCTCGATGAGCATGTGGTGCATGCGCTTGGTGATGCAGCCACCGGTGCCGGTCGGGTCGTCGATGTTGCACGACTGGCCCGACCAGCCGCCGTCGGCGTTGCGCGGGGCGGGCTTGGCGGCGCCCACGTTGCCGTTGAAGCCGGCGCTGATCATGCCGCCGGCCGCGGCAAGCGCGTTCTCGGCCTTGGTCCTGGCCTTGTCCAGCGCCTTGATGTGCTTCTCCTGCTCGAGGATCTCCTTGTTGAGGTCCGCGCGCCGCTGCTGACCGTTGACCCGCAGGTCGTTGAGCTCGCGCAGCAGGTCGTCGTCGCGGTCGATGACGTATGCGGCGATGGTGGCGCCCTGCATCATGTCGCTGCTGGTCTTGGCGTTGAGCAGGGCGCTGAGGATGCTGACCTGCGAGCCCTTGTAGCGCCCCGCGGCCATCTGGGAGACCTGGGCGGACTTCGCCAGGTACTCCTTGTCGGCCGTCTTGACCTGCTTCTCCAGCTCGGCCTGGCGCTTCTGCGACTTCTTGAGCTTGACCTGCGCCTCGCTGTAGGCGACGGCGGCCTCCTCGAGCTTGGCCGCGAGGCCGTTGTCGCTCTCCTCCGGGTCGGCGGCGGCCACCACCGGGGTCGCGAGCGCCGCACCGGTGGGGGCCACGACCACGCCGAGCAGGGTCAACAGAACGACGCCGACGGTGGTCCACCACCGCCTGTCGTGCCTGCGTCGCATCAAGATCATCGGGGGGTCCTTCCGGGGCCGGCCGCCAGACTACCGGACCCGCGCACGACGCTCATCTCGACGAGAAACGCATCACCGCAGCGTAAGCGGCCTGTCACCGAACGGGACCAATGATGGACGCCACGATCCTCGCGCCGAGCGCCACCATCGGCAGCCCGCCCCCCGGGTGCACCGATCCGCCGACCAGGAAGAGTCCGCGCGCGGTCCCCCGGTTGCCGGGCCGGCGCAGCCGGTGCGCCGGCGTCCCGTAGATCGCCCCGCCCGGCGCCCCCGTCGCGTCGCACAGATCGGCGGGCGTCCGAAACTCCCGGAACACCAGCCGGTCGCGCACGTCGATCCCGCGCCCCGCGAGCACGTCGAGGATCCGGTCGGCGTACCCCTCGGCCAGGCCCGGCGAGCGCCAGTTCACGCCGTGCGACGCGGCGTTCACCAGGACGAACCACGCCTCGTGCCCCGCGGGCCGCACCGCCGGGTCGTCGGCGACCGTGACGAACACCGCCGGGTCGGCCGCGAGCCGGCCGCCGAAGACCGCGTCGAACTCGGCGTCGTAGCCGGCCGGGAACGTCACCGTGTGGTGCGCCATCCCGCCCACCCCCCGCACGCCCAGCAGCAGCACGAACCCGCCGAGACTGCGCTCCGCGGGCGCCGCCGGACCGGGCAGCAGGCGCCCGTACACCTCGGCGGCGTCCGCGTTGGCCACCACGACGTCCGCGGGTAGGAATCCGCCGCCGTCAAGGTCGACCCCGGTGACCCGGTCACCCGCCACGCGGATCCGGTCCACCCCTTGGTGGGTACGGACCACCGCGCCCGTTTCGGCGCAGAGGTCGGCCAGGGCCGTGGCGATCCGGGCAAGGCCGCCCCGGACGTACCAGCCGCCGTGCGCCAGCTCCGCGTAGGGGATGGCGAGCAGCGCCGCCGGCGCGCGCCTCGGGTCCGCGCCCGCATAGGTCGCGTACCGGTCGAGCAGCACGCGCAGCCGCGGGTCCCGCAGCGTGCGGCCCGCCGAACGCAGCGTGCTGCCGGGCGCGATGGCCGCGAGGTCGCGCAGCCGCCAGGCCAGTCGCGCCGCCGCGAACGGCCGGTCCAGGTCCCGGGTGAGGACGTCGCGCCACGAGGCCCGCCAGACGCGTTCCGCCCGGCGCCACAGCCGGCGCCAGTCGTCGGCCGCCGTCCCGCCGAACGCGTCGCCGATCCGGGCGACGAAAGCCTCGTGGTCGCTCGTCGAGTCGAGCCACGTCCCGTCCGCGAACCGGTGCCGCACCACCGGGTCGAGCGGCACGAGGTCGACCCGGTCGCGCAGGTCCGCGCCGCAGGTCGCGAACAGCTCCTCGAACACGTGCGGGAGGGTGAGCAGGCTGGGCCCGGTGTCGAACCGGAACGTGCCGACCTCCGTGTGCCGCTCGTACGCGGCGAGCTTGCCGCCGACCGTACCGGCCCGTTCCAGCACGGTGACCCGGTGACCGGACCGGGCCAGCCGGGCGGCGACCGCGAGCCCGCCCACGCCCGCCCCGACGACCACGACGCGGCTCATCGGGCGCCCCCGAGATCGCGGCCCTTCCAGCGCAACCGGCCGCGTCGGCGGTGGCGCAGGGAGCGGGCGACGAGCCAGGCGAGGAGCGCGACCGACGCCGGGTGGCCCAGCGCGTCGGGCCAGGCCCGGCCGCCCGTGGCGCGGGCGGCGACAACGCGGCTGCCGACGCCGGCGAGGTAGCCGAGCGCCGCCGCGCCCACCAGCCACAGTGGCCAGACGGGCGCGGTGAGCAGCACGAGCGGCGGCGTGAGGTACAGCCAGGCCAGCAGGGTGATCACGGCGAGGGCGCCGGGGACGGAGCCGAACGCCGCCCACAGGGACTTCGTGTAGCCGGCCACGAGGTCCGGCCACGTCGCGTACATCCGGCACGTCGCCAGCGTCGAGCCGTCAGCGAGGGCGACCGTGCCCCCGGCGGCCTTGACCGCCCGTGCCAACGCCACGTCCTCGATCACCCGGTCCCGGACGGCGGCGTGCCCGCCGGCGCGCGCGTAGGCGTCCGCCCGCACGACCAGGAACTGACCGCCGGCCGCGGCGAGCGACGGCCGGCGCGACCGGCGCATCGCGTCGAGCGGCAGGAACGTCAGCCACGACCACTGCAGCAGCGGCTGCACGAGCCGCTGCCCGGCCCCGACGGCGACCACGCGCGGATACGGCGTGAGCAGCTCCACGCCCAGGTCGTCGAGCAGCGCCACCGCGCCCGCCACGCCGCCCGGCGCGACCACCACGTCGGCGTCGACGAAGACCAGCACGTCCCCGGCCGCGGCGGCGGCGAGCCGCTGGCAGGCGTACGGCTTGCCGAGCCAGCCCGGCGGCGGGTCACCCGCTCCGGCCAGCACCCGCACGCGAGGATCGGCGCCGGCCACCGCCCGCACCACGTCGGCCGTGCCGTCGGTGGACGCGTCGTCGAGCACGACGACCTCGGACACGCCCGCCTGGCCGAGCAGGGCCCCGACACACGGACCGATCCGCCCCGCCTCGTCCCGAGCGGGCACCAGCACCGACACCCGCCCGGGCCGGGCCGACCCGCGGTCGGACGCACCCGCGCGCCCACGGGGCAGTCGGCGGGCGTTGCGGACGGCGTGCGCGCCGGCCAGCACCGCGCCGACCGAGCCGCCCGCCAGGAGACCGGCGGTCCACAGTGCTCCGGTCACGTCGCCTCCGCGGGGACCGGCGCGCGCCACAGGCGGACCGCCAGCGGTACGGCCACGAGACCCATGCCCAGGGCGCCCCACGCGGCGGAGGCCGGCAACGAGAGGAACGCCGCGTGCGCCAGGACCGACGAGGCGTAGGTCCACAGGTACAGGGCGTGCATCGGGGCGTCAGCCGCACACGGGGCGCGGTCCGGCGGCGGGACGGCGACCCACAGCAGCGTCGCGACGAGCGCCGCCACCAGGAGCCAGCCCGCGTAGTTGCCGAGGGGGACGCCGGGGACGCCGGGGAGCGCCGGGTGCGGGTCGGCCCAGCGCCAGTGGCCGGCGGCGATCATCTGCGGGTCCAGGAACAGGTCCCACGTGGCGAGCGCGACGCCCGCCACGGCCACCCGCGCCGGCCCGCGCGCCGACGGGAGGACGCGCGCCGCCGCGAGCCACGCCGGCCACGCCATCCACGCCCACGCGAGCCCGATGACCATCGGCACGCCAGCCGCGCGCGGACCCAGCGTGTCGGCGTAGGCGTACGCGCCGAACGGGAACCCGGTGTGGACGCCCAGCACCTCGACGCCGAGGCCGGCCACCGCGACGGCGCACAACGCCAGCGCGACCCGGACGCCACGGGTGACCGCCGCGTGGCACAGGCTCGCGCCGAAGCCGAGCAGCACCGTCGCCACGACGAGCGCCGCGCGCGGGCCGCCGCCGGTCAGCGGGTAGAGGATCTGCGCGGCCACCAGCGCGGCGAGCAGCGCCCAGACCGCCCTCACGGGCCGGCCCAGCCGATCAGCGACCGGTCGCCGGCCACCTCGACCAGCGCGAACCGGGCGAACAGCTCCTCGGCGTACCAGCGTTGCGCGGGCGTCGCGGCGACCACCCGCGCGTGCGCCTCGCCCCGGTAGGCGAACTCCCGCAACGCGGCCGCGTCGCGCCACACGCTGACCGTGCCCTGCCAGCCCAGCGGCGCCTCGCCGATCCCGAACGTGGCGAGCAGCCCGTCGGCGCCCGCCACAGCGCCCGCGACCGGCCGGACCGCCCGCCAGAACCGCACCGCCCGGACGGGCCGCAACCGCGCCCGCGTCACCGCCACGACCGCGCCGCCGATGGCCGCAGGGCCGTCCGGCTCGAAGGGTTGCTGGCCGGCCCAGGTGCCCCGGCTGGCGAGCGGCGCCAGGTCCAGGCGGCATTCGGCGACCGCGATCCGGCGCCACGCGCGGGCGACCGTACCCAGCTCGAAACCGGCCGCGTCGGACCGGGAGCGCCACGCGGTCAGGACCGCCCACCGCGTCGCGTCCACGGCGCCCGGGGTGAAGCCGCGCCCGGTGCCCAGGACCTTCGCGAACCGCGCGCCCGGCAGCGCGCGCAGCCGGCCCCGATCGCGGGCGACCCGCCACAGCAGGGCGCCCAGGCGCGCCGGCGGCACCCGCCAGACGTGCAGGGTCACATGCGACACCACGCTATGGTGAGGCACAGAACGGGGCCGTGACCAGCCAGAAGGGCGCAAAGAGATTCTTGCCGCGCCCACCCATCCGCGACGCCGACGGCGACGAATCACGCCTCGAGAGCGGAGGCGGCATGCTTGATGAAATGACGGCGCCCAGGGTTCTGGCGCGCGCCCGGCAGATTGTGGACCCGGCGCTGCGCGCCGCGGTCGCCGACCTGCCGGACACGGTGCGCCGCATCGTCGAGTACCACCTGGGGTGGACCGACGCGGACGGCACGCCGGTGCCGGGCGAGGGCGGCAAGCGGGTGCGCGCGGCCCTGGCCGTCCTCGGCGCCGAGATCGTCGGCGCGGACGACGCGACGGCGGCGGCCGGCGCGGCGGCCGTGGAGCTGATGCACAACTTCACGCTGCTGCACGACGACATCATGGACGGCGACGGGACCCGCCGGCACCGGCCCACCGCGTGGCGCGCGTTCGGTGTCGGGCCGGCCATGCTGGCCGGCGACGCGCTGCTCGTCCGCGCGGTCGAGCTGGTGCAGGACACGGCCACGCGCGGCGCGCCCGACGCGGCCCGGCTGCTCACCCGCACCGCGATGGCGCTGGTCGCGGGCCAGTCCGCCGACCTGGACGGCCCGCGCGACCTGGCCGGCTACCGGGTGATGGCGGCCGGGAAGACCGGGTCGCTGCTCGCCTGCGCCCTGTCGATCGGCCCGGTGCTGGCCGGCGCCCCGGCCAGCCGGACCGCCGCGCTGAGCCGCGCGGGCACCCAGCTCGGGTGCGCGTTCCAGGCCGTCGACGACCTGCTGGGGGTGTGGGGCAGCCCGGCGGACACCGGCAAGCCCGCCCGCTCCGACCTGCGCGAGGGCAAGTGGACCCTGCCGGTGCTGCTCGCGCTCGACGCGGGCACGCCGCAGGCAGCGGCGCTGCGCGCGCTGCTCACCCGCCCCGCCCGGGGCGAGGACGACTTGCGCGCGGCCGCCGACCTGGTCGCGGCCGCCGGCGGCCGCGACGGCGCGGAGGCCGAGGCCCATGCCCTGGTACGCGACGCGCGCGCCACACTCTCCACCGTGCCCATGACACCCGGTGTCCGCGCGGACCTGACCGCCCTGGCCGACTACCTGACCCGACGCGTCGCCTGATGACGTACGCGGAGTTCCTCCAGCGCTTCCTGCTGATCCCGCTCGCCCTCGTGGCGTTCCTGGTGTGGCACGCCCGGGCCCGACTGCGGCGGCGCCGGCTCGCCCGGCGGGCGTTCGGCGCGCTCGCCGCCTACACCGCGCTGGCCGTCGCGTGGACGACGCCGTGGGACGCGTACCTCATCACCCACGACGTGTGGCGCCACGGCGACGTGACGGGGACGGCGCTGGGCGTGCCCACGGAGGAGTACCTGTTCATGGTGGGGCAGAGCCTGATCGTGGGCCTGCTGGCGATCCGCATCCTGGCCGACCACCCGCGGACCGCGCCGCCCGCCACCGGCCCCGCCGCGCGGTGGGCCGCGGGCGGCGCGTAGGCCGCGGCGGCGGTGGCCGCGTGGGTGCTGCATCCGCTGTGGGCGCACGGGTTCTACCTGACCGCCATCGTGGGCTGGTTCGCCCCGCTGCTCGCCCTGCAGTCGTTCGTCGGGGCCGACCGCCTCGTGGCGCACCGCGCGGCGCGGTGGCGGATCGCCGTCCTCCCCGTGGCCTACCTGTGGATCGTCGACCGCGTCGCGATCGCGTCCGGCACGTGGTGGATCAATCCGGACTGGACGTTGGGGCTGCGGCCACTCGGGCTGCCCGTCGAGGAGGCGGTGTTCTTCCTGGTCACAACCTTGTTGCTGGTCAACGGGATGGCGCTCGCGCTCGACGCCGAGATGTGGCGGCGGGCGGCGCGGTGGTTGCGGCGGGGGAAGGTGCCGGCCGATGCGTGAGCGGCCGGTCGTCGTCGTGGGCGCGGGGCTCGGCGGCCTCGCGGCGGCGCTGCACCTCGCGGGGGACGGCCGGCGGGTACACGTCGTCGAGCGGGCCGACGCGCCGGGCGGGCGGGCCGGGCAGCTGCGGGTCGACGGGTACACGTTCGACACCGGGCCGACCGTGCTGACCATGCCGGACGTGATCGCGTCGACGCTCGGCGCGGTCGGCGAGGAACTCGACGACTGGCTCGACCTGGTGCCGCTCGACCCCGCGTACCGGGCGCACTTCGCCGACGGGTCGACCCTCGACGTGCGCACCGACCCGGAGGCGATGGCGGCGGAGGTGTCGGCGTTAGCGGGGCCGCGCGAGGCGGCCGGCTACCGGGACCTCGCGCGCTGGCTGACCAGGCTCTACGAGGTGGAGTTCCGGTCGTTCATCGACCGGAACATCGACTCGCCGGTGGGGCTGGTCGGGCCGGACCTGGCCCGGCTCGTCGCGCTCGGCGGGCTGCGCCGCCTGTCCGGCCGCGTCGCGAAGTACCTGCGGGATCCCCGTACTCAGAAGGTCTTCTCATTTCAGACGTTGTACGCGGGCATGGCCCCGCACGAGGCCCTCGCCCTGTACGGGGTGATCAGCTACATGGACACCGTGGCGGGCGTGTGGTTCCCGCGCGGCGGCATGCACGCGCTGGCCCGGGCGCTCGCCGGGGCCGCGGGCAAGCACGGGGTGGAGTTCTCCTACGGCGCCGCGGTGACGCGGATCGAGACGCGCGGCGGGCGGGCGACGGCCGTGATCGTCGAGGACGGGACGCGGATCGAGGCCGACGCCCTGGTCGTCAACGCGGACCTGGGCGTCGCCTACCGGGAGCTGCTGCCCGACGCGCCGGCGCCGCGCCGGCTGGCCCGCGCCCGGTACTCGCCGTCGTGCCTGCTCCTGCACGTCGGCGCCGACTTCGCCGCCCCGTCCGACGCCCATCACAACATCCACTTCGGGGACGCGTGGCGCGCGACGTTCGACGAGCTGGTGCGCGACGGCGTGCCGCAGTCCGACCCGTCGCTGCTCGTGTGCCGGCCCTCGGTCACCGACCCGGCGCTGGCGCCGGCCGGGCGGCACAGCTACTACGTGCTCGTGCCCGCGCCGCACCTGGGCGGGCGGTTCGACTGGGCCGCCGACGGCGACCGGCTCGTCGAGGCGACCTGGGCGGAGCTGGCGCGGCGCGGCTACGCCGGCCTGCGCGGGTCGGCCGAGGTCGTGCGTACGGTCACCCCGGTCGACTGGGCGGCGTTGGACCTGCCCATGGGTACGCCGTTCTCGCTCGCGCACACGTTCGCCCAGACGGGCCCGTTCCGCCCCGCCAACCGGGCGCGCGGGCTGTCCAACGTGTTCTTCGCCGGCGCCGCCACGCACCCGGGCGTCGGGGTGCCCACGGTCCTGATCTCCGGCCGCCTCGCGGCCGAACGCGTCCGGAAGGCGTAGCCATGGCATCCCCCACCCTGACCGCCGCGTACGAGCGTTGCCGGCGCCTCAACGCGCGCCACGGTCGCTCGTTCTACCTCGCCACGCTGCTCCTGCCGGCCTGGAAGCGCCGCCACGTGCACGCCCTGTACGGCCTGACCCGCCACGCCGACGAGATCGTCGACGACCTGTCCTCGACCGCGACCGTCGCCGAGCGCGGCGACGCCCTGGCCGCGTTCGCGGACAGGTTCTTCGCGGCGCTCGACGGCTCCCCGGCCCACGACCCGCTGCTGCCGGCCGTGGTGCACACGGTGCGCGCCTTCGACATCGACCGGGACGTCTTCACCCGGTTCTTCCGCTCGATGACGATGGACCTGACGGTCTCGTCCTACGCCACCTACGACGACACCCTGTCCTACATGGAGGGTTCGGCGGCCGTCATCGGCGAGATGACCCTGCCGATCCTGGAGCCGCTCGACCCGGACGCGCTGGAGCCGGCCCGGCAGCTCGGCTTCGCGTTCCAGCTCACGAACTTCCTGCGCGACGTCGGCGAGGACCTGGGGCGCGGGCGGGTCTACCTGCCGGCCGAGGACCTGGCCCGGTTCGGCGTGACCCGCGACGACCTGGCCGCCCCGCGCGCCTCGACGGCCGTGCGGGACCTGCTCGCCTTCGAGGTGGCCCGGGCCCGCGCCCACTACGCGGCGGCGGAGCCGGGCATCGACCTGCTCGCCCCGTCCTCACGCCCGTGCGTGCGCACGGCCCACACGCTCTACGGCGGCATTCTGCGCGAGATCGAGCGCGCCGACTTCCAGATCCTGCGCCGCCGGGTCGCCGTTCCCGTCCGTACCCGCCTGGGTCTGTTCGCGAAGGCGCACCGGTCCGCGGTCCGTGCCCACCGCGCGGAACTCGGCTGAACTTCTTCGAAAATCCGGGAACCGTCCCCGACCCGCGCGACTCTGACATCGCGGGGGCAACCCACGGGGGGACGGGTACGGGGACGGGGCGGCGCTGACATACCAGCGCCGCCCCGCCTGGCGTGCGCCATCCACATGGGTGTCGCCTGTCCACAGGGACGCGCCCGCCGATGGCGCTGGACCGTCAGGCCGGTTATTCCGCTCGGGAATCCCTGCCTAACGGCCCAAACGTCGAGTGGGCGCGGTTGCGCGGTGGGTGAGGGCGCTGCACGCGGAGCGTGCGGCGCCCTCGGGGTGGGGTTAGGCGCAGGCCGCGCCGTTGAGCTTGAAGAGCTCGGGGGACGGGTTGGCGTTCGATGTCGTGCCCGTGAAGCCGAAGGTCACCGACTGGCCGGGGTTGATGGTGGCGTTCCACGACAGGTTCTTCGCCGTGACGCCGCCGCCGGACTGGGTGTAGGACGCGCTCCACAGGTTGTCGATCTGCTGGCCGCCGGTGAAGTTCCAGGTCAGCTGCCAGTTCTTGATCGCCTTGGTGCCGGTGTTCTTGATGGTGATCTGGGAGATGAAGCCCTTGCCCCAGTCGCCCTGCTTCTCGTAGGTGACCTTGCAGGAGCCGGCGGCCGGCGCCTTGCCGTCACCGATGTCGCCGAGGAAGCCGCCCACCCACGACAGGGTCGAGTTCCAGTTGATGGCCACCTCGTTCGTGGCGTACGACTGGATGTCGTCGATGTAGCAGAACTGGCCGACGCAGTTCTTCAGCAGCTTGGCCGCCAGCGGGTCCTGGATGTCGGCGTTCGCGCCGCCGGCCAGCGAACCCGTGGGCGGGTTCGGCAGGTCCGCGTTCACCTGGTGCCCGAACATGCGGCTGTGCTGGTTCTGCGGCGACACCTCGCCGTAGTTCGTCACGTACGAGTGGTTGAGCGCGTTGCGGCCGAACACGTAGTCGACGCCCTCGATCACGCCGTCGCGGTACTTGGCCGCGCCGGTCAGGTCGTACGCGGTGGCGATCACCACGATGTTGTTGAGGATGCCGCTGTTCGAGCCCCACACGTACCGGGCGTTGAACGGCAGGCCGTAGGACTCGGCGGCCTGGGTCGCCAGGTACGCGTCCGCGGCCGCCACGACCGACGCCTTCGCCGCGGCACGGTCGGCCGCCGGCAGCAGGTTCGGCACGGTGGCCAGGTCGAGCCGGCCCAGCGCCGCCACGCCCTGCCAACCGAAGCCACCGGCGTCGAAGACGTTGGCGGTCTTCAGCGGCGAGGCGTCGATGTCGGCCTTGTAGGCCGCGTCGCCGGTCGTGATGAACAGCTCGGCCGCCGCCCAGTAGAACTCGTCGGTGACGTTGCTGTCGTCGTACGCGCCACCGCCGTTGCCGTCGCTGACCAGGGCGTACCGGTCAGGGTTGGCCTTGGCGGCCGCGTAGGCCGACTTCGCGGCGGCGAGCGCCTCGGCCGCGAACGCCGCGTCGTAGTTGGCGAACAGGCGGGCCGCCTGGGCCGCCACGGCCGCGAGGTTCAGCGTGGCCGCGGTCGACACCGGGTGCAGCTCGCGCGGCTGCGGGTCCGCCGCCGGGTCGAGCGGCAGGCCGGTCCAGGCCGCGTCGTGGATCTTGTGGTGGGCCATGCCGGCGTACGGCTGACCGGCCGGGACCTGCATGCGCAGCAGGAAGTCCAGCTCCCACTTCGCCTCGTCGAGGACGTCCGGGATGCCGTTGCCACGCTCGGGCAGGCGCAGCGTGCTGTCGCCCCGGGCCGCCCGCACGTCCGTCGCGGTCTTGGACCGCTCGAACTCGCTGAGCAGTTGGTAGGTGGCGATGCCGCCGTTCACGACGTACTTGCCGTGGTCACCGGCGTCGTACCAGCCGCCGCTCACGTCCAGGCGGTAGTCGCAGACGCCCGCCTGGCACGGCACGTCCGTGTCGCCCTGGTTGGGGGCGACGCCGACGTGGCCGGCCGCCCGGGCGTACTTGGCGCCCACCAGCGAGCCGTCGATCGCGATGCCGGAACGCTGGATGTAGAAGAACTGCAGGGCGTCCGAGCGCAGGTTGGTGTAGATGTCGCCGGAGATGTCGAACGCGAAGCTCGTCTCCCCGTCGGCGACCAGCGTGTAGCCGCTACCCACCTTCTTGTACGACGAGAAGTCGATGCGGTGCGTGTTCTGGTTCGACGACGCGTCGGTGCCCGCCGGGACGGTGCTGCCGGACGCGACCACGGTGCCGGCCGAGTTCTTCAGCTCCCACGGCAGGGCGGCGGTCGCCTCGGTGACGAGCGTGGCCCGCTTCGGGCCCGCCGGCAGGTAGCCGACCTGGTTGACGCGCACGCGCGGGCCGGTGTCCGGCTTGTAGACCTCCGGCGCGGCCCCGCCCTTGAGCGAGATGTTGTCCAGGCACAGCGTCCAGCCGCCGGCCGAGCCGCCGATCTGGAACGCCACCTGCTGCGCCTCCGACGTCGTGTCGGCGGTGAAGGTGTACGTGAAGTCGGTCAGCTCCGTCGTGATCGGCGTGGGCCGCGACAGCTGCTGGGTGTACGGCGAATCGGCCAGCTGGACGTTCGCGAGGATCGTGACGGCCTTGCTCGCCTTCGCGGAGAAGGACAGCTGGTACGTCGTACCCTCAACGATCTTCACGCCGTTCTGGCCGATGATCGCGTCCCACGGGTTGACCGTCGCGTCGGCGATCGTGGCGCACAGCTGGCCGTCGACAACCTCCGACGGCGCGCTGGCGGTCCACCACCAGGGCGTGGCGCCCTCGTCGAAGCCGCCGTTGGTGAGCTGCTCGGCGCCGGTCGGGCCGCCGCTGCCGGGCGGCGGGCCCATGAGCGACACGTCGTCGAGGCAGATGGTGTACGGGTCGGCGTTCCCGCCGAGCTGGAAGGCGACCTGCGCCTGCGTCGTGGTGCTCAGCGCGGTGAATGTGTAGGTGTAGGTCTGGCTGTCGCCGAGCGCCACGGTCTGGCTCAGCTCGCTCGTGTACGGGTCGACGCCGAGCTGCACGTTCGCCTTGATGGACGCGGCCGCGGTCGACGAGGCCGTGAACTTCAGGGTGTACGACCCGCCGGCGACCAGGGTGAGGTCGTTCTGGCCGATGCCGGCGTCCCAGGGGTTCGCCAGTCCGCCGGCCACGTCGGCGCAGTATCTGCCGTCCACGACCGCCGCGGGGGCGGCGGTGCCGTAGGCGTACCAGGGCGCGGAGCCGCTATCGAAGGAGCCGTTGACGATCAGGTCGACCGGGTCGTCGGCGAAGGCTGGCGAAACCAGCCCGGGCGCGATAAGGGCGGCGGCCAGCGCCGCCGCCGCACTGACGCGCAGGGCGCGCCGAAGTTTGTGGGGTGTCACCCGGGGATGGTCGCTAGGGGCATTCAAGCATGTCAACGGACATCATCACAGCCCGTGTCCAAGCCCAAGCGGAACCGGAAAGTTACATACGCCAAGGTCATTGTCCCGCACGCCGTTGGGTGCGGCCGACCCTTGACCGCGCCGGCGCGGCGGCCGACGCGGTCCGTGGGGCCGAGGCTACTTCTTGTTGTTCTTCTTCTCGGACTTCTTCCGATAGTCCTTGGCATACTTGGATCTTGACCGTCCACATCGGAATCGGTCACCTTTTGATGGTTTCCCGGGCTGGGAAAACGGCGCCTGAGCAGAAAAGTCCGCCCATTGGTCACGTCCCGGCCAGCTGCGCGACCCTCCGCGACTAGGCTCGACACATGCTGTTGTCGTTCTCGATCACGCCGCTGGGCGTCGGCGAGTCCGTCGGGGAGTACGTCGCGGACGCCGTGCGCGTGGTCCGCGGGTCCGGCCTGCCGAACCGCACGGACGCCATGTTCACCACCGTCGAGGGCGACTGGGACGAGGTGATGGCGGTCCTCAAGGCCGCCGTCGACGCCGTCCAGGCCCGCGCTCCGCGGGTCAGCGTGGTCATGAAGGCCGACGTCCGCCCGGGCGTCGAGAACGCCCTGACGAAGAAGGTCGCCGACGTGGAGGCCTACCTGGCGGATCCCGGCCGACGTTTGGACAGTTAGGCGGGCTATTCGACGCCTGATTTCCACACGTAGGTGGCCTAACATCGGCCGCCATGAGCTTGACGTCCTACGCGGTGCGGCGGATGGCAGGGGACGAGGTTGCCGCGAGGGCGGACGAGTTCGCGTCGCTGTACCGGCGCGTCTACGGCGAGCCGCCGTACAACGAGACCGAGGAACAGGCCGCCGAGTTCGAGCAGAATCTCATCGGGAACACCACCCGGTCCGGCTTCGCGCTCATCGTCGCCGAACCGGCCGGCCGCACCGACCACATCATCGGCTTCGCGTTCGGGTTCACGTTTCCCGTGGACCGGTGGTGGCGCCACGCCGGCGAGGAACCCGACCTGGTCAGCGGCGCGGAGAAGTTCGCTGTCATGGAGTTGGTGGTGCACCCGGACGAGCGGCGTCAGGGCATCGCGGGCACGCTGATGCGCGACCTCCTACGCGGGCGACCCGAACCCTTCGCGACCCTGTTCGCGAACCCCGCCGCGCCGGCACGCGACGTCTACCGGTCGTGGGGCTGGAAGCAGGTGGCCGTCGCGGACACCCCGCACATGGGGCCCATGGACGTACTCATCAAGCGGCTGACGCCGGCGCGGAGCTGGCGGCGGGCGGTATGGGAGTGCCTGGGGGGCCTCGGGCACGGGATCGTCGGTCAGTTGCTGGCCTTCTGGCTCTTCGCCTACGTGGGCCTGTTCACCGGACGCGCCGACGTGTCGGATCAGCTGGCGGCGGGGCTGATGGCGGCGATTCTCGTCGCGGCGGTGCCCACCGTCGCCGTACCGGTCGTGGCGTTGCGAATCCTGCGCCGGCGTCCCGTGCGCGCGGGCGGGCTCCTCGTCGGCTGGGTGCTGGGCACGGTTGTCATCGCGCAGCTGTTCGGGGTGGTGACCCCGCTGCTGAACGAACTGCCGGCAACGTGCCCGTGCGAACCGGCCATCGAGCAGCTCGGCTCCTGGGGTGGTTGAAAGCGTGAACCGGGCTGGCACCGCTGGGTGCCAGCCCGGTTCACCATCCCTGAGAGGAGAGGATGTCTACAGGCGGTTGAGCGTGAGGTCGCGCGCCTCGGCGTAGCGGGCGCGGACCGACGGGGTCGGATCGGCCTCGAAGCGCTCGGGCTCCAGGGACGACCACGTCGGGGCCTCGTCGCCGCCGAGCGCCACCCAGGCCGCCTGGCGGGCGGCGCCGTCGGCGACGTACTCGCCGGGCGGCGGGACGAGCACGGTGCAACCGAACACCGACGGGGCGATGCGGCGCACCGCCTCCGACCGGGCCCCGCCGCCGACCAGGATCACCCGGTTCACCACGGCACCCTGGGCGACCAGGGCGTCGAGGCAGTCGGCGAGCGCGCAGAGCATGCCCTCGACGGCCGCGCGGGCGACCAGGGCAGGCGTCATCGTCGACAGGGTCAGCCCGTGCAACGACCCGGTCGCGTCCGGCTTGTTCGGCGTGCGCTCGCCCTCCAGGTAGGGGACGAGCGTCAGGCCGTCGGCCCCGGCGGGGGCCGACAACGCGAGCGATGACAGCTCGTCGAGCGACACGTTCAGCAGGGTGGCCGCGCTGTTGAGCACCCGGGCCGCGTTGAGCGTGCAGACCAGGGGCAGGAAGCGACCCGTCGCGTCGGCGAAGCCGGCCACCGTGCCGGTCGCGTCGGCGGCCGGCACCTCGGCGACCGTGAAGACGGTGCCGGACGTGCCGATGGAGACGATCACGTCGCCCGGACGGGCGCCCACGCCGAGCGCGGCCGCCGCGTTGTCGCCCGTACCCACGCCCAGGGAGAAGCCCGACGGGGCGTGGGCGGCGGTCTCGGCGGGACCGAGCACGCGGGGTGTGCCCGCGTCCTTGCCGAGGGCGAGTTTGAGCAGGTCGGGACGGTAATCGCCAGTGCGGGGCGACCAGTAGCCCGTGCCGCTCGCGTCGCCCCGGTCGGTCGTCACCGCGAACGGGTCCGTCGAGCCGGAGAGCTTCCACGTGAGCCAGTCGTGCGGCAGGCAGACGACCTCGGTGCGCTCCGCCGATGCCGGCTCGTTCGCCGCCAACCAGCGCAGCTTGGTGACGGTGAACGAGGCGACCGGCACGCTGCCGACGGCGTCGGCCCAGGCGGCGGCCCCCACAGAGCCGCCGCCCAGGTCGGCGATCAGGTCGGCGGCGGCACCCGCCGACCGGGTGTCGTTCCAGAGGAGAGCGGGCCGCACCACGGAACCTGATCCGTCAAGACACACCATGCCGTGCTGTTGCGCGCCGACGCTGACGGCGGCCACATCGTCCAGGCCGCCGGCCGCGTCGATCGCGTCGTTCAGAGCCGACCACCAGAAGGCGGGGTCGACCTCCGTGCCGTCCGGGTGGGTGGCGCGGCCCTCACGGACCAGCGCCCCCGTCTCCGCGTCCCGGACGACGACCTTGCAGCTCTGGGTCGACGAGTCGACTCCCGCTACCAGCCGGCCGTAAGGCCGCCCAGCGTTGTCGTTCATCGCGCTCCCAACAAATGTTCGATGCCGAGCTGGTTGAGGCGGACGAAGTGGCTGCCCCGGGCGCCGGCGGCGTCGATGTCGAAGTCCTCGAACGACGACCGGTCGTTGAGCAGATCCTGGTAGGTCTCGCCCTCGGCCAGGGTCGACTCGCGCGTGCCGGCGACCCGGGCGGCGGCCAGGGCCTCGGCCACCTCGGGGTCGGCCCGGTACGCCGCCGCGCGCTCCTTGAGCAGCAGGTACGTGCGCATGTTGGCGGCCGCCGACGCCCACACGCCGTCGAAGTTCTCGGTGCGGGACGGCTTGTAGTCGAAGTGGCGCGGGCCGTCGTAGGCGCGGGCACCGTCGACGCCGCCGAACTCCAGCAGGTCGACCAGGAAGAACGCGTTGATCAGGTCGCCGTGACCAAAAACAAGATCCTGGTCGTACTTGATGCCGCGCTGGCCGTTGAGGTCGATGTGGAAGAGCTTGCCGTGCCACAGGGCCTGCGCGATGCCGTGCACGAAGTTTAGGCCGGCCATCTGCTCGTGGCCCACCTCGGGGTTGAGGCCGACCATCTCCGAGTGGTCCAGCGACTCGATGAACGCGAGCGCGTGGCCGACGGTCGGCAGCAGGATGTCGCCGCGGGGCTCGTTCGGCTTGGGCTCCAGGGCGAAGCGGATGCCGTAGCCGCGGTCGATGACGTACTGCGCCAGGGTGTCGACGCCCTCGCGGTAACGGTCCAGGGCGGCGCGGACGTCCTTCACCCCGTCGTACTCGGAGCCCTCGCGGCCGCCCCACATGACGTAGGTCTCGGCGCCCAACTCCGCGGCCAGGTCGATGTTGCGCATGACCTTGCGCAGCGCGTACCGCCGGATGTCGCGGTCGTTGTTGGTGAAGCCGCCGTCCTTGAAGACGGGCTGCTCGAACAGGTTCGTGGTGGCCATCGGGACGACCAGGCCGGTCTCGTCGAGCGCCTTGCGGAACCGGGCGATGTGGCCGTCGCGGGTGGCGTCGTCGGAGCCGAACGGGATGAGGTCGTCGTCGTGGAACGTCAGGCCGTACGCGCCGAGCTCGGCGAGCTTGTGCGCGATCTCCACCGGGTCGAGGGCGGCGCGGGTGGCGGCCCCGAACGGGTCGCGGGCCTGCCAGCCGACGGTCCAGAGGCCGAAGGTGAATTTGTCCGCCTTGGTGGGCTGCGTAGTCATTATGTCTGCCTCCGGGACGCCGTTTGTATAGTGGTTGAACTTATTAACGTCGGTGTGACATTGTCAAGGGGTGACAGTCCGGACCACGGCCGTGGATTCCCCCGTCCGCCAGCACAGCCTCCGCGAGCACAACCTCGCGCTCGTGCTGCGCCGTGTCGCGACCAACCCGCGCCCGCTCTCCCGCGCCGACGTCGCCGCCGCGACCGGCCTGACCAGGGCGACCGTCTCGACGCTCGTGGACGACCTCGTCGCCGGCGGCCTGCTCGCCGAACTCGAACCCGTGCCCCGCGCCGGCGTCGGCCGGCCGGCCACCGGCCTCGCGCTCAGCCCGCACGGGCCGTGCGGGCTCGGCTTGGAGATCAACGTCGACTACCTCGCGGCCTGCGTCACGGACCTGTCCGGCACGGTCCGCCACCAGATCGTCCGCCACGTGGATCAACGCGACCGGCCGGCCGGCGACGCGCTCGCGGCCGTCGCTGAGCTGGCAGCCGAGGCGGCCGACGTCGCCGCCGCCGAGGGCCTGCCGGTCGCCGGCGCCGCCCTCGCCGTCCCCGGACTGGTCCGCCAGAACCCGCACGGCGGCGGCCACGTGCACGTGGCGCCGAACCTCGGCTGGCGCGACGTGCCCGTCCCGGCCGCCCTCGGCGCGCTGACCCTGCGGGTCGAGAACGAGGCCAACCTCGCGGCGCTCGGCGAACTCCAGGCTGGCGAGCAGGACCCGGACGTGTCGCCGAGCTTCATCTACGTCTCCGGCGAGGTCGGCATCGGCGCCGGCATCGTGCTCGACGGCCAGCTCTACCGGGGCGCGCACGGCTGGAGCGGCGAGTTCGGCCACCTGACGATCGACGCGAACGGCCCGCGCTGCCACTGCGGCGCGCGCGGCTGCCTTGAGCAGTACGCCGGCCAGGACGCCATCCTGCGCGCCGCCGGCGTCGCGGGAGAGGACGCCGTCCCTGCCGGGCTCGAGCGCATCCAGCGCCTGGCCCAGGCCGCCGACCCGGCCATGCTGGCGGCGCTGGGCGCGGCCGGCGCGGCGCTCGGCATCGCCCTGGCCGGGGCCGTCAACCTGCTCGACGTCGACGCGGTGGTGCTCGGCGGCAGCTACGCGCCGCTGGCACCGTGGCTGCGCGCGGCCGTCGAGGAGGAGCTGACCACCCGCGTGATCACGGCCGGCTGGTCGCCGGCCGAGGTGCGCGCTTCGGCGCTGGGGCCGGAGGCGACGGTCGTCGGCGCGGCCGGATCCGTCGTCCGTGACGTCCTCGCCCATCCCGCCGCCTGGCTGGCGACCCTTTCTTAAGGCCGTCGCAACCAGATCAGTCCGAGTACGGGCAGGACGAGGGGGACGAAGCCGTAGCCCTGGCCGTAGACCGACCAGACCGTGGCGTCCGGGAAGGCCGCCCGGTCGAGGAGGCTGAGCGTGCCGATGGTCAGCACGCCGGCCAGCTCCACGGCGCAGCAGACCAGGGCCAGCCGGCGCCCGAACCGGTTGCCCAGCGCCAGCCCGACCGTCGCGACCAGGTAGATCACGGCGGCGAGGGCCGACAGCGCGTACGCCACCGGGGCCTCGTCGAACCTCGTGGCGATCTGCACGCCGGCCCGCGCCCCGGCCGCCAGCGCGAACAGGCCGTAGATGCCGATGAGCACCCGACCCGGGCCGGCGTTCGTGGTCGGCTGGCGCGTCTCCTGGCCGAGTACCACGGTCAGCCCCAGACCTGTTGGAGCCGCAGCATGAGGACGGCCACGACCGCCCCGGCGACCGACATGATCACGGCACCCCAGCGGGTCTGCTCCATGTACGCGAGCACGGTCGCGGCGGGCAGGAGCAGCACGACGGTCAGCAGGTAGCCGATGAACGTGGCCTGCTCGACGGCGCGCTCCCCGCCGATCATCCGGCTGGCGGCGATCACCGCCTGGACGAGGATCGCGACCTCGATCACGGCGGCGAGCGCCAGCTGGCCGCGGTTGATCCAGCGCTCCCGCAGCGCGGCGGTGAGCGCCCAGACGGCGAGGACGAGCGAACCGACGAGGATGCCGGTGGCCAGGGCGGGGGTCACGGCGAGAGCCTACCGGCGCGCCGCGACGCCGTCCGCCAAGGGTAATTCGTCCGGTTAGCTGCACTCCAGGACATTTCCCCTGGTCAAGCGGAGTATTGGCGCTATGCGCCACCGTTGGGCAACCACCACGATCGCGGCCGGATCGCCCGTGGCCGCCCTCGCCGTGCCGAACCCGGGCGAGGCCGACGGCCCACTCGTGATCCTCGGCGATTTACCCCGCACCGAGGGCACCGCCGTGGTCCGCGACGGCCGCGTCCTGTTCACGCCGGCCGCCGGGTTCGAGGGACCCGTCACGTTCAGCTACTTCGTGTGCGCAGCCGACCTCGAGCCGCAGGCGTGCTCCGCTGCGGACGTCAACGTCGCGGTCTACTACGAACCGGGTCGGCTGCTCCCGACGGTCAGCTCGGAGTCCCGGCAGACGCTCACCGGCCGGCCCGTCACCGGGAACCTCGTGTGCAGCGCCGACGAGATCGCCTGCGCCGAGGCCCCGGTACGCGTACAGGTCACTTCTGGGCGGTGACAGTGGTCGCGGTCACGGTGCCGTCGGCGCCGGTCTGGCCCTGGACGGTCACCGTGGCGCCCGTCCTGATGCTCTTGAGCGTGCTCGACTGGCTCACCGACACCTTGGTGGAGTCGCTGGTCTTCACGGTCACCGTCTCGCCCGAGGACGTGGTGATGTAGATCGTCGTACCGTCGACGAGCTTCACCGTGCCGGTCGTCGCGGCGCCGGCGCGGGTGCCGGTGCCGCCCTGAGCGGTGCCGCCACCGCCGAAGCCGCCGGCCGGGAAGTAGCCGCCCCGGCCGTTCGTCCCGGTGGGGAGCGCGCTGCCGGTCGTACCCCCGGAGTTCTTCTGGACGAGCGAGCCGGCGATGAAGCCGCCGATGACCAGGAGCAGTCCGGCCAGCACGAAGGTGATCTTGTTGATCCGTTGCTTGGGGGCCCTGGCCGCGAGCTCGCGCTCCAGATCGTCGTCCAGCGGATCGGTCAGCTCGGTGGTCGTGGGCTCGGACATCGGGTTCTGCTCCCTATTCATAGCGAAGTGCCTCGATCGGACGCAACGACGCGGCGCGCGACGCCGGGTAGCTGCCGAAGAACAGGCCGATGGCGACGGAGACGCCGAGGGCCAGGGCGATCGAGCTGGGCACGATCACGGGCTTGATGCCGACGATGGTGAACTGGCTGCCGATCAGCGCGGCGGCCACGCCGGCGAGGCCGCCGAACAGGCTCAGCACGGTCGCCTCCACGAGGAACTGGGTGAGCACCGTGCGCCTGGGCGCGCCGAGGGCCTTGCGGATGCCGATCTCGCGGGTCCGCTCGGTGACCGTGACCATCATGATGTTGGTGATGCCGATGCCGCCGACCAGCAGGCTGATGCCGGCCACCGCGCCGAGCAGAACCGTGAACGTCTCCGCCGTCGACGTGCGCGCCTCCAGCAGCTGAGCCTGGCTGCGGATGGTGTACGGCGCGGTCGCGCCGGCCGCGACGTGCAGCTTCTCGTTGAGGATCGTGGTGATCTGAGTCTGGGCCGTGGCCACCGTTTCCGCACTGGTCGCCTGCACCAGCAGCTGGCTCAATGATCCGTAGCCGGTCAGGGTCTCCTGCACGGCGCTGACCGGCGCGATGGCGATGTTGTTCGGGTCGTTGAAGCCGGTGCTGCCCTTCTCGGCGAGAACGCCGACCACCGTGAACAGCGTGCCCCCGACCGTGATCCGCTGGCCCACCGGGTCGAGGCCGGTGAACAGCGCGTCCGCCGCCAGGGATCCCAGCACCACGACCTTGCGCCCCTGCGCCACGTCGTCCTGGGTGAACATCGCGCCCTTGGCGACCGTGAAGTTCGACACCGCCGCGTAGGCCGGGTAGGTCCCGACGAACTGTTGGATGGACTGGTCGATCCCCGCGAACGTCGCGGTCTGGGAACTCGACACGACCGGCGACACCGACGCGATGTCGGGCGCGGCCGACTTGTCGTTCAGCGCGTCGACCAGGTCGAACGTGAACGCCGTGTGCCGGGTGCTCGACGACTCCTGGCGGACCCCGCCGCTGGAGATGGTGAGCGTGTTCGTGCCGAGCCCTTCGATCTGCTGCTGTACCGCGCGGGCCGAGCCGGTGCCGACCGCGACGAGCAGGATCACCGCCGCCACGCCGATGAGCATGCCGAGGACGGTCAGCCCGGAGCGCAGCTTGTTCGCGGTCACGCCCCGTACGGCGAACCTCAATGTCTCTAGGACGCCCATGCCGTCGCCTCCCGTTCCCGTTGGCGGACATCGGTGACGACGCGGCCGTCGACGAGGCGGATCAGGCGCCGGGCATGCTCCGCGACGTCCGGCTCGTGCGTGATGATGACGATCGTGCGGCCGGTCCGGTTGAGCTGGTCCAGGACGGCGAGGACGTCCATCGTGGACTGGCTGTCCAGGTTGCCGGTCGGCTCGTCGGCGAGGACGAGCGCCGGGGACGTGACGAGCGCCCGGGCCACCGCGACCCGCTGCTGCTGGCCGCCGGAGAGCTGGTTGGGCTCGTGGCCGGCCCGGTCGGCGAGGCCCACCATCGCCAGGGCCTCCTGCGCACGCCGGCGCCGCGCCGCTCCCTTCACGCCGGCGTACGCGAGTGGCAGCTCGACGTTGGCCAGCGCGGTGGTACGCGGGATCAGGTTGAACGACTGGAACACGAAACCGATCCGCCGGTTGCGCACCAGGGCGAGCTGACGGTCGGACAGTGTGCTGACGTCCACCCCGTCGAGCAGGTACCGGCCCGAGGTCGGCACGTCGAGGCAGCCGAGGATGTTCATGAGCGTGGACTTGCCGGACCCGGACGAGCCCATGATCGCCACGTAGTCGCCCCGGGCGACCGTGAGGCTCACCCCGCGCAACGCGTGGACGGCCGTGTCGCCCTCGCCGTACGTCTTGACGACGTCCCGCACATCGAGCACCGGGCGGGCGTGCCGGGCCATCACCGACCGCCTCCGCCGCCGGGACCGCCGCCGCCGAACCCGCCGGGTGGACCGCCGCCGAACCCGCCGCCACCGCGTTCCCCGGTGCCGCCCGATGTCGTCTGGCTGGCCACGACGACCTGCTCACCCACGGTGACGCCGGACCTGATCTCGGTGTAGGAGTCGCCCTCCACGCCCACCTCGACCGGCCGCAGTTCCGTCGCCCCGTTGCTGGAGACGGTGACGAGCCGCTGGCTGCCCACCGTACGGACGGAGCTGGCGGGCACCCGGACCACGTTCGCCGCCTCGGCGATGGCCACGGTCGCGGTGACGGTCTGGCCGATGCGCGCCCCGGCCGGCACCGAGTCCAGACCGATGATCACGGCGTACTCGTTGACGTTGTTGGCGGTGGTGGCCGTCGGCGCGACGGTCCTGATCTTCCCGGTGACCTGGGTGTCGGCCAGCGCGCTCCAGACCACGCGGACCGTCTGCCCGGGCTTGAGCTTCGTGGCGTCCGTCTCGGCGAAGCTCGCCGACACCTGCAGGTTCCGGACGTCGGCGATGGTCACGAACCCGCCCGACGACTCGGAACCGCCGCCCTGACCGCCCCCGCCGGAGGACCCGCCCGACGAGCCGCCCAGCGTGCCGTTGACCGCGGTCACCGTGCCGGCCATCGGGGCCTTGAGCACGGTGCCGGCCACCGTCCGTGCCGCCTCGTCGACCGTCGCCTGCGCCGCCGTCACGTCGGCGTTGGCGTTGGCGATCGTGGTGTCGTCGGGCGTCGTCGCGTTCTGCGCCCGGTACAGCGCCGCCTGGGCCGCGTCGAGGTTGTCCTCAGCGGTGGCGAGCGACGCCTTGGCCGCCGCCGCGTCGATCTTCGCGAGGACCTGGCCCTTCCTGACGACGTCGCCCACCTTCACCGAGATGGACGTGACCGTCCCGGAGGTGCCGAAGTTCGCCGTGGCGGTCGCGGAGCTGGCCACCGAGCCGGTCGCCGTCGCCGTCGCCGTCACACTGCCTTCCGTCGCCGTCACCAGGCGGGTCCCGCTGGTCGTCGCCGTCGGCGTCGCCGCGGGCGCCGCCACCGTCCGATAGGCCCAGAAGCCCCCGCCGAGGACCGCCAACGCCAGTACGGCGTTGGTGAGGATTACGGGTCGTTGCCACAAACGCATGGCGAGGATCCTGGCCGGCCCCGTTCAGAGCGAACCTGTGTTTACCTCGAAGGAAGCTGTGAATCCACGAACTGCGCGGCCAGGTCACCGTCGAGGGGCAGGTCCGGCTCGGCCGGCAGCAGGACGCGGAACCGCGCGCCCGCGCCCGGCGCGGTGCGAAGCTCCACACGGCCGTTGTGGGCCTTCACGATGGCGGCGACGATCGACAGGCCAAGGCCCGCGCCGCCATGCACGCGGGACCGGCTGTGCTCGGTCCGGTAGAGCCGCTCGAACACCCGGGTGGCGTCCTCGGTAGGCATGCCGGGGCCGGTGTCGTGCACCTCGATCACGGCGACGGGCGCGTCGTCGGGCAGCGGGTCGCCGACCGCGGCGGTCGGGGGATCGCCGGCCATCGCGGGCGTGAGCCGGCCCACGCCGACCTCGACGCGCGCGGTGTCCGGGGTGTGCTGCAACGCGTTGCTCACCAGGTTCGTCACGACCTGACGGATGCGCGCCTCGTCGCCGAGAACCGTCACCGGCTCGAGGACGCCCCCGACCCCGTCCAGGTAGACGAACCGGGTCGGCACCCGGACGTGCGCGTCGCGCACCGCGTCGGCGGCCACGCCGAGCAGGTCGACGGGGGCCCGGTCGAGCGGGCGTTCCTCGTCGAGGCGGGCGAGCAGCAGCAGGTCGTTGACGAGCAGGCGCATACGCCCCACCTCGCCCTCGATGCGGCCCATCGCCTCGTCCAGCTCGGGACCGGGGTGCACGCCGCCGCGCCGGTACAGCTCGGCGAAGCCCTGGATCGAGGTGAGGGGCGTGCGCAGTTCGTGCGAGGCGTCGGCGAGGAACTGGCGCAGCTTGCGCTCCGACTCGGTGCGCGCCTCGACCTCCTCCTCGATGCGGCCGAGCATGGTGTTGAGCGCGGTGCCCAACCGGCCCGACTCGGTGTGCGGGTCGGCGTCGTCGACGCGGCGCGACAGGTTCCCTGCCGCGATCTCGGCGGCGGCGTGCTCCATGCGGGTGAGCGGGCGCAGCCCGATCCGCACCACGGCCGCGGCCGCCGCGCCGATGAGCAGCAGCATGAAACCCGTCACGGCCGCGTAGATGAGGATCAGGGTGTCCTGGATCGTCTGGATCTCGTCCAACGACGCCACGCCCACCACGTAGCCGTCGACGTTCTGGAACTCGGCCACGGAGACCCGGTAGTCGCCCACGGTGAACGGCTGACCGCCCGCGTGCTCGACCAGCTCGTCGAAGTCGCCGAGATCGGGCGGGGCGGGCTGGTTGGGATCGCCCGGGATCGACCTGCCCTGGGCATCCCTGGTGAGCCGGTCGCCCTGATCGTCGTAGAAATACACGTTGTACTCGGCACCGAACGCGCCCGAGTACGGCCGCCGGTTCTGTTGCTGCTGCTCCTCCGGCGGCGGGCCGCCACCCCACCCGCCCGGCTTGCCGACCATTTCCGCCAGGCTGTGCACCCGCTCGTTGAGCTGGTGGTCCAGGCGTTCGAGGAGATAGTTGCGCAGCAGGACCACGCCGAAGGCGTTGGCCACGATGAGCGCGACGGCCGCGAGGGTGGCGACCGCGACGACCATGCGGGTACGCAGGGTCCAGGTGCGCCAGGACCGGAACCGGGGCCGTCGGTGTCTCATGGTCAGCCGTCGGTGCGCGGGAGCCGCAGCGCGTACCCCACCCCGCGGACGGTGTGGATCAGCGGCGGCTCGATCTTGTCGATCTTGCGACGCAGGTAGTACACGTACGACTCGACGATCCGGCCGTCGCCGCCGAAGTCGTAGCTCCACACCCGGTCGAGGATCTGCGCCTTGCTGACCACCCGGCCCGCGTTGGTCATCAGGTACCGCAGCAGGTTGAACTCGGTCGGGGACAGGTCGATGAGCTGCCCGCCCCGGCGCACCTCGTGCGCGTCCTCGTCAAGCTCCAGGTCGGCGTAGCGGAGCACGCCCGGGTCGTCCGCGTCGGCCTCCGGCTCGGTGCGGCTGCGCCGCAGGATCGCCCGGATCCGGAGCACGACCTCCTCCAGGCTGAACGGCTTGGTGACGTAGTCGTCGCCGCCGACGGTCAGCCCCGAGATGCGGTCCTCGACCGCGTCGCGCGCGGTCAGGAACAGCACCGGCACGCGGCGGCCCGAGGAGCGCAGCCGGTGCGCCACCTCGAAGCCGTCGAAGTCGGGCAACATCACATCGAGTACGACCAGGTCGGGCTCGAACTCCTCGGCCGCGATCAGCGCCTCGCGGCCCGCGTTCGCGACGCGCACGTCGAAGTCGGTCAGCCGCAGCGTCGCCGAGAGCAACGCGCAGATGTTGGGTTCGTCGTCGACGACCAGGATCTTCGCCACTCGTCCACCTGTCCCGAGCCCGTACGTCGGGCCTGCCTGTACCGCGCCTCGACCTGCCATGACCCCATGTCTAGCCCGGTGACCTCGGAGAATCCTGAAAGCCGGCGGCCGGTCAGCCGGGCAGCACGACCGTCTCGCCGGCCCGCAGGCCGGAGGTGATCTCCGTGTACTGGTCGCCGTGAAGACCCACCTCCACCGTACGGACGGTGGAGCCCCCGCCGGCAGTGACTGTCACCGTCCCGGAGGTGCCGTCGATGCCGGTCACGGCGCCGGACGGCACGTAGAGGACGCCGGTGGCGCTCGCGGTGGTGACGGTGACGTCGGCGCTCTGCCCGATGAGCAGATCGGACGGCACGTCCGTAAAGGTGATCCGGACGCCGTACGTGACCAGGCGGGACGAGACCGTGCCGACCGGGTCCACCTGGGACACCGTGCCCGGCACCGGGTCGCTCGCCCGGCCGGCGAGCGCGACGGTGGCCGCCTGGCCGACCTTGAGCCGCGCCACGGCGGCCTCGGAGAACGAGGCGGTCACGGCGAGGTCGCTCTTTCCGGCCAGCACGATGAACGCGCCGCCCGCGCTGACCTCGCTGCCGACCGCGCCCGAGATCGAGATGATCTTCCCGGCGATCGGCGCCCTGATCGTGGTTCCGGCCAGCGCGCGCTGCGCGTTGGCCAGCGTCAACTCGGCGTTGTTGAGCCGCTCCTGGGCCGCGAAGACCGCGTCGGCCGACGAGCCGCTGCCGCCCCCCTGCCGCGACCCGGACGAGTCCGACGTGCCGGTCCCGCCGCCCGGACTGGGGGCGCCGCTTCCGGACGTACCCCCGGCGGTTGGTGTTGCCGCGGCGGCGGCCGCGGCCTCGGCGGTCGCCAGGGCCTCCTCGGCGGCGTCGACGCTGTCCTGGGCGGAGTCGACGGCGTCCGTCGCGTCCCCGGCGTCGAGGCGCGCGAGCACCGCGCCCTTCGCGACCGTGTCGCCCGCGGCGACCTTGAGGGACCTGACGGTGCCACTGGCGCCGAAGCTGAGCGTGCGCGCGCCGACGGCGTTGACGTTGCCGGCGGCGGACACGGTGAGGGTCACGTCGCCGGTGCTGACGGTCGCGGTGCGCGGGGTCATCGCGGCGGCNGACGGCGGTGACGCCGGCCGCGGCGAGCGCGGCGACGGCCACGCCACCGATGATCAGCCGGGGCCGGGAGCGCATGGTGCTGGACATCATGGGTGGGCAGTGTGCTAGCCCGGCCTCCCTGTTCGCTGGGCCGAACCTCGGAGCGCGCTCAAAGCACAGGTCGGCACCTGAAGAGATTCCAAGCTCGCTACGAGGTTCGCCTGACCGGGCGTCGAGGCGGTCGCGGTGTGCTGTCAGCGGCCCGCGGGCCGCGCGGCGCACGACATGGAGGCAGGGCTTTGAGGTACGGATGGCGGACCGCCGGTTCGGTGCTGGCCGTGATCGGCGTGGCGACGCTGGTCACCGCTTGTGGCGGCGGCGACGGGACAACCACGAGCTCCGGTGACGGTCAGGGCGGTTTCGCTGCCTATCAGTCCTGCCTGGCGCAGCACGGCGTGACACTGCCCTCCCGGGGGCAGGGCCAGCCCCGGCCCTCCGGTGACCGCTCCCCCGGCGGTTCTCCGGAGGGCGGGGGTGCCCCGCCCAGCGGCGCCCCGCGCGGTGGGCCCGGCGGCTTCATGCCCGAGGGCGTCGACCGGGAGACCTGGCGGAAGGCCCGGGAGGCCTGCGCTTCCGTGCTGCCCAGTGACGGTCCGGGCGGCGGGCCGGGCGGCTTCGGCGGGGGCAGCAACTCGGCCCTCGCGGCGTACCGCAACTGCCTGTCCGAGCACGGCGTGACCATGTCGGCAGGACCGGGCCAGCTCAACACCGCGGACCCGAATGTGGCGGAGGCGGAGAAGGCGTGCGCCGCGTTGCGGCCGACCGCTCGCCCGAATGGCGGAAACGGCGGTGGTGGTGACGGCGTGGCGCCGACGCCTGCCGCCAGCTGAGCGCAAGCTGAAAAGCGAATAGGTAATTTCTGTCGCTTATCTCCCGAATCGCGCCGGGGCACTTGATCGTTGTGCCGGGTGCATCAACCTTTTGGGAGAACCTGTGCGTCGATATCTTGCCGTTCTTATCGCCCTGTCCGTCGCGTTCGTCTCCTGGACGACGCCGGGCTACGCCGACATGCAGCAACCCGCTGTCGTCAGCGCCGATCCAGTCGACTGGACACCCAACATCTTCAACGGACAGGTCAACGCGATCGCTGTCGTCGGCGACACCGTGGTCGTGGGCGGTGACTTCTCGCGCATCGCCGAGGCCGGCCAGCGCCGCGCCATCCGCCGGCCGTTCCTGTTCGCCTTCCACGCCACGACCGGCCGGTTCCGCGACTTCCGGCCCGACCTCGACGGTCCGGTCAACGCGCTGGTCCCCGGGCCGAACGACACCGTGATCGTGGGCGGCGCGTTCCGTTGGGTCAACGACCAGCGGCGCCGCGGCATCGTCAAGCTCAACCTCTTCAACGGCGAGATCAGCGACGGCTTTGAGGGCACCATCGACACCGGCGAGGTCCGGGCGATGGAGATCCACGGGAACGACCTCTACGTCGCGGGCAACTTCAGCTCGGCCGGCGGCGGGCGGCAGCCCGTCCTCACCCGGCTGGACGCCCGCACCGGCCTCGCCGACCGCGAGTTCCAGATCAGCATCACGGCACCGAACCACCCGCGCGTGAAGCTGGAGGACATCTCGCTCAGCCCCGACGGCCGCAAGCTGGTCATCATCGGCGAGATCACCCGGGTCAACGGCGAGCCGCGCTCCCAGCTGGCCGTCCTCAATGTCGGCAGCCGCCGGCCCACGGTCGACCCCTGGTACACGATGGCCTACGACAGCCTGTGCCACCGGGCGTTCGACACATACGTGCGCGCCGTCGACTTCTCGCCCAACGGCGCGTACTTCGTGGTCGTCACCACGGGCGCGATCTCCGGCCCGCGGCGCATGTGCGACACCGCCGCCCGGTTCGACCCGCAGGGCAGCGGCGAGCACGGGCCCACCTGGGTCAACCACACGGGCGGCGACACGCTCTCGGCCGTGTCGGTCACCGGTGCCGCCGTGTACGTCGGCGGACACCAGCGCTGGATGAGCAACCCGTACGGGCGCAACTTCGCGGCCCGGGGCGCCATCCCGCGGCTCGGCATCGCCGCGCTCGACCCGCGCGACGGCTCGGTGTTCGACTGGAACCCCACCCGCACCCGCGGCAAGGGCGTCGAGGCCATGGTCGCCACGTCGTACGGGCTGTTCGTCGGCTCGGACACCGACCGCCTCGGCTACGAGTACCACGGCAAGCTGGGCATGTTCCCGCTGCACCGCTAGCGCGTCAACCGGTCAAAGCGGTACGGAGGTGCCGCACCTGTGGTAGTCCATGTGTGGACGCACGGGTGCGGCACCTCCGCCGTTCCCGGACAGCGACGAGGAGGCGGCATGGCAGTGGGCGCGGGCGTACCGGGCTGGGTCGACCTCGGCTCGCCCGACCTGGACGCGACGAAGCGGTTCTACGGCGCACTGTTCGGCTGGGAGCCGCAGACGTCACCCGATCCGCAGTTCGGCGGATACACGATCTTCACGAAGGACGGCCGGTCGGTGGCCGGCGCCGGGTCGCTCATGACGCCCGACCAGCCCGTCGCCTGGACCACGTACATCATCGTGAGCAGCGCGGACGAGACGTCCGACAAGATCAGCGCCGCTGGCGGGCAGGTCATCGCCCCGCCGTTCGACATCGCCGAGCAGGGCCGGATGGCCATCGCCCTCGACGCCGCGGGCGCCGCGTTCGGCATCTGGCAGCCCGGCGAGATGAAGGGCGCCGAGCTGTTCAACGCGCCGGGGGCGCTGAGCTGGGAGGAGCTCTACACCCGCGACGTGGACTCGGCCAAGGCGTTCTACAGCTCCGTGTTCGGCTGGGCCACGGAGGACACGCTCGACGACGCCGGCACCATCACGTACACGCAGTGGATCACCGGCGGTCGCCCGGTCGGCGGCATGATGGCCATGGGCGACCTGTTCCCCGCCGACGTGCCACCGTACTGGGGCGTCTACTTCGGCGTGACGAACTGCGACGAGGCGGCCGCGCTGGTCACCAGGCTCGGCGGCACGGTGGTGCGCCCGCCGGTCGACATCCCCGAGGGCCGCTTCGCCAACGCCGTCGACCCGCACGGCGCGACGTTCAGCGTCTTCGAGCCGGCCGCGGCGGCCTAGCCGCACCCGGCCCTAACGCCGGGCCGTCAGCGGCACGAGGACCAACGCCGCGACACCGACCGCGCCCGCGCCGACGGCCCACCACCAGAAGAACCCGCTGAACGCCGACGCGATCACCAACCCGATGCCCAGCCCGGCGAGCAGGCCCAGCCCGAACAGCGCGCGGGGCGGCAGCGCCAACCGCGGCAGCCGCCACACGACGAGCACCTCCAGCCACGTCACCGCGACGGCGAGCAGCCCGGCGCCGATCCCGTCGAGGACCGACAACCCGTGACCGTCACTGACGGGGACGAGCACGGGCCCCTCGAACCGCGCCGGAACGGCGAGCAGGGCGAGTCCTACCAGGGTGAACGCACCGGCGACGAGCACCTGGCGCAGCGGGGCGGCCATGCACCCATGCAACCATCGAGACCGGAGGATGCGCCGGTCGGATGGCCGACGGAACCCTCAGCCAGGAAGGGCCGCGACCAGCTCGCGGCAGAAGGCCGGCAGGTCGTCGGGCTTGCGGCTGGTCACGAGCGTCGAGGCCGCGCCGGACCGGTGCACGCCGCCGGGCGTCGCGCGGTCGACCACGACCTCCTCGTCGACCCAGCTCGCTCCCGCGTTGCGGAAGTCGGTCTGCATGCTGGGCCACGAGGTGAGCTTGCGGCCGCCGGTAACGCCCGCCTCGATGAGCACCCAGCCGCCGTGGCAGATGGCGGCCACCGGCCGTCCCTCGTCGAAGAACTCCCGCACGAAGCGGACCGCCTCGGGCTCCGCGCGCAGCGCGTCGCCGTTGGCCACGCCGCCGGGCAGGACCAGCGCGTCGTGGTCGGCCGCGTGCGCGTCGCCGACCACGACATCGACCGGGTACCGGCCGGCGTAGTCCAGGTGCCGGAACGCCTGCACCTCGCCGGCGGCCGGCGCGACCAGGACCGGCGTGTGGCCGGACTCGGCCACGGCCCGCCACGGCGTGGTCAGCTCGACCTCCTCGATGCCCTCGCCCGCGACGAGGAACGCGACCGTGCCCATGACCTACCTCCGTCCGGCGCGAAGTCGCAGCGTGATCACAACGAGATCAACGATCGTCACGGCGGCGAGCGCCACCAGCACGATCCCGAATCCGGTGAACCCCTCGCCGAGGCACCAGATGGCGCCCAGCACGCACAGCACCAGGCCGAAGAGCGCCAGCACAAGACGCAGGTGCAGCGCGCTGTAGGGATGACCCACCGTCCCCCGGGCACCCCGGGGCTGCGGTCCGATCGGCATGCGCCTCACCTCCCGTACTCCGGGAGGTCCATTACCCCGGACGGCCGGGAGCCATGCGCGGAGCCTCACCACCGCGGGCCAGCAGGGCAGCGAGGGGCAGGGTGGCCGCGCCCAGCGCGACGGCGTCAGGTCCGAGGTGGCTCAGCTCGATGGAAACCTGGTGGTACGGCCGGTCGAGCGCCTGCCGGCGGGCGCCGAACCGGATCCGGGGCAGCCGCGCGGCGCCCATGGCCAGGCCGGCCCAGCCGCCCAGCACGACCCGCTCGGGGTTGAGGATGTTGACCAGGTTGCCGATGGCCGCGCCCAGCTCGTCCGCGACGGCGTCCAGCAGCCGAGCCTCGGGGCCCTCCGGCGCCGCGTCCGCGGCGGCGATGAGCCGGGCGAGCCCGGCGACCTCGTCGTCGTCGGCCGGCTCGCCGGTGGCCTCGGCCAGCCGGGCCAGCACGCCCTCGGCCCCCACGTACGCCTCGACGCAGCCGGTCGCGCCGCAGCGGCAGCCGCGCCCGCCGTACACCAGGGTGGTGTGGCCCCACTCGCCGGCGCTGCCGCTCATGCCCCGGTACGGCGAGCCCTCGGTGACGACCGTGGCGCCGACGCCGGAGCCGACGAGCGCGATGACCGCGTGCCGGACGCCCTTCGCGGCGCCGAACCACATCTCGGCCTGCGCCTGGGTGCGCGCACCGTTGCCGAGCAGCACGGGCGGCGTGACGCCGGCCTCGCTGAGCAGCTCGGCGAGGGCGACGGAGTGCCAGCCGATGGTCGGGGCGTGGACGAGGGCCGTGCCGGCCTCCTCGACGATGCCGGGCACGCCGATCCCGATGCCGATCACCAGGGCGGGATCGACGGGGCCGAGCCCGTCACTCTCGGTCTCCTCGACCGGCGGGCCGGCGAGGATGTCGGCGATGGCGCTGGCGACCTCCTTGACCACGGCCTTCGGCTCGGGGCGCACGGAGTCGAGCGGGCGCTCGATGGCGCGCAGCCGGGTGAGCGCCGCGTCGAACAGCTCGACCGTCACGCCCGTCTCGCCGACGTCGACGCCGATCAGGTACCCGTACTCCGGGTTGAGGCGCAGCAGGACGCGCGGCCGGCCGCCGGCCGATTCGACCTGGCCGGCCTCGGCCACGAGCCCGTCGGCGAGCAGATCGGCGGTGACGGTGCTGACCGTGGCGGTGGACAGGCCGGTGACCTGGCTCAGCTCGAGCCGGCTCAGCGGGCCGTCCTTGAACAGCGTGGTCAGCAGCACCGACCGGTTGCGCCGGCGGATGTCGCGGGTGGTGGTGTGCGTCGAGTCCATCGCGGCCTGAGCGTACCCGTTACGGACCGTTGCCGGCCTCCTCCGATGCGGTCGTCATGCCGTGACCGAGCCACCGCGACACGGTTTAGTCGACACTCGAAATAAGCCGTCGACCGGCCGAGGAGTGACATGTCGGGTGCCCACGGCCTCGGGCCGGCCTTCCGCTCGGGAGCGGCCAACGTCCGCATACCAGATCGAGGGGGCGGTCGCCGCCGACGGTCGGGCGCCGCCGCGCGCCGCGCGGACGGCCACACGAACCGCTGGTGGCTCGACCCGCTGCACGGCCGCGGCTACCCGGCCGATCGGCCTGAACTACTACTTCCGCCAGGTCGTGACCGCTGACCCGGCCGGGTCAGCCCCGCGCGCCGCGCAGGTCTCCTCGCCCGACTGGACGCTGACCGACATGGGCTGGGAGGTGTACGCCGACGGCCTGGAGCAGCTGCCCCTGCGCCTGACCGAGAAGTCGGCGCGCGCCGCGTCTACGTCACCGAGAACGGCTCCGCCTGGCCCGACACCGTCACCCCCGACGGCACGATCGAGGACAAGGACCGCATGGCCCACCTCGAGGAGCACCTGGCGGCCGTGACCCGGGCGGTCGCGGCCGGCGCCCCCGTCGCCGGCTACCTCGCCTGGTCGCTGCTGGACAACTTCGAGTCGGCGTACGGCTACGCGAAGCGCTTCGGCCTGGTCCACGTCGACTACGCCACCCAGCGCCGCACCATCAAGGCGAGCGGCCACCGCTACGCCGACCTCATCCGCGCCCACCGCGCCGCCCACCCCACCGCGACAAGTTCACCCTAGTCACTCATCGTGACGGTCCCGCCCGCGCGCCCACACCACCCCCTCCCCCCTTTGCTCTGCTTACCAATAGGAATCAGGCACGCTGAGTAATCTGTACAAAACGCCGCGCCACGCGAATGCGCAGGTCACTGCGGTGCTTCCTAAAGGTAAGCAGAGCAAAGGACGTGGGGTGGCCACTGCGACCCGGACACATTCACTACGCTCAGCAATTCCCGCCCGCCATCACTCTCCGCACACAGCTCGTTCGGCCGATCGAGAGAAGGGGCCGCTGGTCGACTGACCGGCGGCCCCGCCCCTTCCCGACGCAAGGTCAGGCGTTGGCCCGCCACGAGGCGATCGCGTCGCGCAGCCAGAGGGCGCTGCGCTTGGGGTACGGACCTGGGTGTCGTAGTCGACGCGGACGATGCCGAACCGCTTGTCGTACCCGTACGCCCCCTCGAAGTTGTCCATCAGCGACCAGGCCCCGTGCGGTCGAGATCCTCGCGGTGCAGGCGCACGAGCAGGTCGCGCAGGCCCTCGGGGCGGATCTCCCAGTCGTAACCGGTTTCGTGGACGAGTAACGCGGCTGGTCAGTAACGGGACGGTAACGACTGACGCTAAGTTTGAGACTTCATATAAGGGTCATGGAGACTCCCAGGTAACGCCGCCGTCACGGTCCGCGCCCGCGACATGTCAGCGTGCGCCGGTAGCTTGAGGGCCATGGAGTTGAGCCGGGCCGACGCCCTCGCGATGCGCATGATGAGCCTGCTGCTCGCCGACCGGCCCGCCGGCGACCCGACGCCCGCGCCCGACGACGTCGCCGGCGTGGTCACCTGGTTCGGCGCCATGCAGGCACAGGACGCGGCGAGCGCCGCGTGGTCGTTCGGCGCCCGGCTGCCCAAGCTCACCACCGCCGACCTGGACGCGGCGTTCGAGCGGCGCGAGGCGATCCGCACCTGGCCGATGCGCGGCACCGTGCACTACGTGCCGCCCCGCGACGCGCACTGGATGCTCGACCTCATGGGCGTCCGCGCGCTCGCCGGCGCCGCCAAGCGCCGCGAGTTCCTGGGGCTGAGCGACGAGGTCGCCAACCGCTCGGTCGAGGTGCTCGGCGCCGCGCTCACCGGCGGCAGGCGGCTGACCCGCGCCCAGTGCATCGAGGCGCTCATCGAGGCGGGCGTCGAGGTCACCGGCCAGCTCGGCTACCACCTGCTGTGGTACGCGAGCCAGCAGGGCGTGACGTGCTTCGCCCCGAACATCGGCAAGGAGCAGGCGTTCATGCTGCTCGACGAGTGGGTCCCCGACCCCGTGCGGCCCGACCGCGACGAGGCCCTCGCGCTCATCGCGACGCGCTACTTCCGCAGCCACGGCCCGACGACCCGGCAGGACCTCGTCGGCTGGACGGGCCTGACGGCCACGGACTGCAAGCGCGCCATCGCGGTCGCCGGTGCCGCACTCGCCCCGGTGCGGGTCGAAGGCATCGAGATGTACGCGGACAGCGCGCTCGTAGAGTGCTACTCCGCTGGCCCGCTGAAGGGCACCCGGGCCCTGCCCGGTTTCGACGAGTACATGCTGGGGTTCAAGGACCGGTCGATGATGCTCGACGACGAGCACAAGCAGGCGATCATCCCCGGCGGCAACGGAGTCTTCCAGCCCACCCTCGTGCGGTCCGGCCGCGTCGTCGGCACCTGGCGCCGCGCGGTCAAGCGCGCCCACGTGGACATTTCGGTCGCCCCGTTCGCCGCCCCCACCGCCGCCGACCGGGCCGCCGCGGAGGCGGCGTTCGCGCCGTACTCCCGGTTTATCGGCATGCCGGCGGAGGTGAGCTGGACCTAGGCTGGCCGCATGCCCTCACTGCTGTCCGTGAACGTGTCCGTGCCCCGCCCCGACCCCGGCGGCGACGTGGGCACCACCGGCATCGACCGGCGACCCGTCGACCACCCCGTGCACGTACGCGCGCCCGGCCCCAAGCTCGGCGGCCTGGGCAGCGGCCTCGTCGGCGACGAGATCTTCTCGCGCAGGCACCACGGCGGCGACGACCAGGCCGTCTACGCGTACGCCCGGGAGGACCTCGACTGGTGGGAGGCCGAGCTGGGCCACCCCCTGCCCAGCGGCGTGTTCGGCGAGAACGCCACGACGCGGGGGCTCGACGTCACCGGCGCGCTGATCGGCGAGCGATGGGCCATCGGCGACGAGGTGCTGCTGGAGATCGCCGACGTGCGCATCCCGTGCAGCACGTTCGCCCGCTGGATCGAGGAGGAGCACTGGGTCAAGCGGTTCACGGTGGCCGCCCGGCCAGGCGCCTACCTGCGCGTCATCACGCCCGGCGAGATCCGCGGCGGCGACCCGGTCACGGTCGTCTCGCGGCCCGACCACGACGTGACGGTCGGCGTGGTCTTCCGTGCCCTGACCCGCGAGCCCGAGCTGCTCCCCCGCCTCCTCGACGTGCCGCAACTGGCGCAGTCGACCCGCGACCACGCCGCCCGCCGCGTCCACGCCACGTAGCGACCCGCCCGGCGGTCAGCCCCGGGCGGCGTCGTAGCGCCAGACGGCCAGGCCCATGCCGCCGACCGCCAGCGCCACCAGGTAGTACACGATCTCCGAGCCGAACGACCCCGCCGACAGGCCGTAGATCACGAAGGCGCCGTGGGCGGCGAGGAACAGGTACCAGGCCTCGACCCACCGGTGCGCGAAGCAGACGAACGCCACCACCAGCGACGCGATGCCGGCCGGCAGGAACACGTTGCCCAGGTCCAGCAGCGGGGCGGCGAGCACGGTCAGGGCCACGACCGCCCCGCCCGGCCACGCCCAGTGGGCGATCGGCAGCCGCGTCACGGACGGACGGGCGCCCTTCCACCGCACCGCACCGTACAGGCACGCGCCGGCGAGCAGGGCGGAGACGGCGAACAGCACGAACCCCACAGCCCCCGAGGCGAGGACGAGGTCGCCGGGTCGGGTGGCGGTCACCGCCGTCCCCTTGTTGATCGGGACCTCGCGCGGGCTGATCGTGTTGCCGATCGCGAGCACCGGCCAGACGAGCACACTGACCGCCGTGGCCAGCCACGTCCCCCGCCGGCGGAACACCATCAGCCACGTGCCGAGGCCGCCGAGGGTGACCACGACGAGTGACAGGACGCTGGTAACGACGAGGCCGTAGCGCACGTTCGACGCGGTCAACGTCGTCCGGATGCCGGGCGCCGCGAGCAGCGCGACCAACACCGACAAGGGCACACCCACGGGTACGAGCGCCTTGCGCCACCACGGCTCCACCCGGTGCACGGTGCCCCGGGTCGGCGGGCCGGTCGGGTGGGCGCCACGCTGGGCGGGGACGTGCATCCCGCCGCGCTGGCCGGCGTCGGCCCGGGTGAGGACGCCGCCAGGGCCGGGTGCGGGACCCTGCGGGCGGGCCGGGACCACGGACGCCCGCGCCCGCACCGGCGGGCCGGCCTGCGCAGGTCCGGGTGGCGTGGGCCCGGGTGGCGTGGGCCCGGGTGGCGTGGGCCCGGGTGGCGTGGGCGGTGTCGGTCCGGGCGGCGTCGCGGCAGCGGGTTCCGCGGGCGCTGCGTTGTTCCTGTCGGCTGCGTTGTTCCGGTCCGCTCCGTTGTTCCGGTCCGCTCCGTTGTTGTTCGCGGCTCCGTCGTTCTTCGCGGCTCCGTCGTTCTTCGCGGCTGCGTTGTTTCCGGCGGCGATCCCGTTTGTGGCGGGCTCGTCGTTCGGGGTGGGCGGGACGGCCTTGTCCGCGGTGTTGACCAGGTCGTCGTCCCAGCTCCGAATGGTGGCGATGATGTCCGGCGGGTCGTACAGCGCCGTCTCCAGGGCGGCGATGAACTCCGCGCACGTGTCGAACCGCTCGGCCGGCGACTTCGCCAGGGCCCGCGCCAGCACGGTGTCCACCTCGCCCGGCAGGTCCGACCGGCGCACGCTGGCGCGCGGCGGCGGGTCCCCCGTGACGGCCCGCATGAGCGCCACCGGGCTCGACTCCGGGTAGGGCACCGATCCGACCAGCCAGTGATACGCGGTGCAGGCCAGCGAGTACTGATCCGATCGCGGCGTGCCCGACTTCCCGTCGAGCCGCTCCGGCGGCATGTACGCGTACGTGCCCATGATCTGACTCGTCATCGAAGGGTCACCGGTCGTCACGAGCTTCGCGATCCCGAAATCGACCAGGTACGCGTGCGGCTCGTCGGTGTCGGCGCGGGCCACCAGAATGTTGGCCGGCTTCACGTCCCGGTGCACCAGGTTCGCCCGGTGCGCCACGTCGAGCGCGTCCGCGACCTGCTTAAGTACGCGCATCATCCGGTCCAGGTCCGCGATGAGGTTCTCCCGGATGACGGCCGAGAGGCTCGGTCCGTCCACGTACTCCATGGCGACGTAGAACGAGCCGTCCTCGATCTCGCCCGCGTCGTGGACCGTCACCAGGTTCGGGTGACGCAGCCGAGCGGCGCTCGCGGCCTCCCGCTCGAACCGCAGCCGCGAGGACGGGTCGCCCCGGTAGTGCGGCAGCAGCTTGACGGCGTCCAGCCGGTGCAGCCGCACGTGCCGGCAGAGGTAAACCGCGCCCTGGCCACCGGCACCAAGGAAACGGACAACCTCATAGTTGCCGAGACGGTAGCCGGACGACAGCATTCGGCCACAATGACACACACGTGCCGGCCGGTGCAGACCCGGGCGGACAGTTGTCCCGCGCCCGACGACGGACGCCGCCACCGGGCAGGTAGGCTGGGGCCTCGCGCCCCCGTAGCTCAGGGGATAGAGCAGTGGTTTCCTAAACCATGTGTCGCAGGTTCGATTCCTGCCGGGGGCACCAGAATCATCCCTTTCAAACCTCGGCCGCCAAGATCGGCGCCGGGGTTTGTTGTGTTGCCGGAGCTTGAGCCGCTGTCGGCCAGATCCCCGGGTCGGACAAGGTCAGCTGCGTCATCCTCGCCAGCTGCGCTCTCACGCATCTGTGCCATGAAGGCAGGACTGGTCAGGGTTGCCCATGGCTCTCGCCACTCGGCTTCCGTGACTGCCACCGCCTCATCATCCGGCGTGATCAGCAGCTTCTCGAACAGGAACTGGTTGACCAGGCGGCGTACTCGCTCATCGCCACGGCGGTAGACGTCGTCGCACCGCGCCAGCAGGTCAAGCGCCGCGTCAAGCGTGGCATCGATGTGCTCGTACGTGACCTCGGCCGCCTCCATGACGCGGGCGGCCTGCCGTAGCTCGGTATTGATGCGGTCCTGCTCCTCACGTGCCAAGTCGTCTGGGACCGCTCCCGTGACGACGCCGCGTGCCAGCCGGCGGCGTTCGTCTTCCAACGCCGCGACGCGGTGCTTCGCCCAGGAGATTTCGGGCAGTGCCCGGCTGCGCAGCCGGGTGATCTCGGCTTCCAGGCCGAGCCGGACCACCTCCTGCTCGTCTTCGGTCAGCCGGACCGTGGCGTAGTACCGCTCCACGGCGGCCTCGACCTCGGCTGCAGACAGGAAGGGCAGCGCGCAGTTGGTGCGCCGTTGGTGCCGGCCCAAACAGAAGAAGTAGCCGTATAGGCCCTTGGCCTGCATGAAGCACATCCGGGCGCCGCACCCGCCGCAGAAGACGGTGGACCGCAGGTAGTGGCGATGGGTGCGCTGCTTCTCTCCGTTGGTGTGGCTGCGAAGCACATCCTGCACCCGCTCGAACAGCTCCTCGCTGATCAGGGGCTCGTGACGGCCGGGGTACTCCATGCCTTTGAAGATCACGCGGCCGAGGTAGTAGCGGTTGTTCAGCATGTTCGCGACGCGGGAGAGCTGCATAGGGCCGGCGAGCTTGCGGCCGTGGGGTAACGCCTTGAGGCCCTTGGCCGCCAGCTCGTCAGTGAGGGTTCGCATCGTCCACTCGCCGGTGGCGTAGGCCTCGAAGGCCCAGCGCACGAGCGGGGCGCGGTCCGGATCGACAACGACGGTTGCGGTCTCCCGCCCGTCGAGGCGCTGGCGGGTGTTGAGGTATCCGATCGGTGCGCGTCCGGGAGTGCCGCCGACTTTGGCCTTCTGGGTCATGCCCTTGAGGGCTTCGGTGGCCAGGTTCTTGCTGTAGAACTCAGCGATGCCCGCCATGATCGCGTGCAGCAGCTGGCCGGCCGGAGTGTCGTCGATGTTTTCCTTCACGCTGACGAGCTGCGTACCGGCCATCTTGAGCTCGAACATGAGGTTGGCGTCGTCCCGACGGTTGCGGGCAAAGCGATCGACCTTGTCGAGGATGACGTAGTCGATGCCGCCCCGCTCCTTGACGAACGTCAGCATCCGCTGGAACTCGCGCCGGTCGGCAGTCTTGGCCGACTCGCCCCGGTCGATGAACACCTCCACGACGTCCGCGCCGAGCGCCTCCGCCTTGCGGCGGCAGGCGTCCTCCTGCGCGGGTAGCGAGTAGCCATCCGGGTCGTCACCACGGTCGGCCTGCTTGGCGGTCGAGACGCGCAGGTAGATGACAGCGAGCTTCGCGAGCTGCGGTTCTGTGGATGTAGCTGATGTTCCTGTAGACATGATCGTTCGCTCCTCTCTTACGCTTCGGTCTCGTTCGTGGCCACTCGCTCCAGCAGCCCGATCTGCATGAGGCGTACGCGCATGGCAAGGAGCGACACGTCGAACCGAGCAGCCAACTCCCGGACATCACGCACACCTGCGTGCCATGCGGCTTCGAGCCACGCCCGGGGCATGAGCAGGCACCCGGCGAAGTACTCGCAGACCAGCTCCTGGCGCTCGTGGCGGCCGAGGGTGCAGTACGACGGGTACAGCACGCTGATGAACGGGTTGTCCAAGATGTGCTTGAACTCGTGGGCGAGTGTCATGCGCTGTCGGCCGCGTACGTCTTTGCGGTTAACTAAAATGAGCCAGCGACCGCTGACCCATTGAGCTGCGCCTGAGATGGTTCCCAGGCTGACGTATTCGACTTGCATCCGCTCTATCTGTGTAATGACCGACACCGGAACGGGCGGCTCGGCGATACCGGAAAATTTGAGCAGGGCGAGCGCCTGAAGTTCTGCAGTGCGCAGGCTCTCGACGAGGGTCAGGGGACGAATTGTTACATGGTCACGAAGTATGGTCATGATTCCGGCCATCCGGTTCTCCTTTCTGGTTGCTGTATCTGTGCGCTATGAAGTCGAAGTAGGCTGCCATTTGCGTAATGGCTTCCTCGGGCAGCTGGTACTTCGCGCGTAAGTAGGGAGCAAGACCAGGCAGGCCGTGAGCATCGCCGTAGCCGGCGGTGAGGTACAGGTCAGCGACCTCGACATCAAGGGCTCGGGCCAGCTGCCATAGCAGTCTTGGATCTGGACGTGTGTAGACGCCACGCTCCACTCGTGACAACCAAGTGGCGTCCACTCCAGCCCTTGCCGCCTGCTGCCGCACACTTAGTCCGTGACTTTGTCGCAGCTGTTTGACGTGGGCTCCGAGATTCGCAGCTTCCCGAGCATTCTGTTCATTCATCTCACCTCCATTTTCGTTGGTTTTCGTTTTATAATCAATTCTATTTCTATCGTCGATTACCGTCCACGGTATTCCCACGATTTTGGTAATGAATATCGGCCGTGGATCTAGCATTTTCGCCAGGCGAAGCGCCTCTTAGGGACTTGCCGGAGGAGCGGCCTCTTAAAATGACCGCTCCTCCAGCAATTGGTGTCACGCCTTGCGGTCACCGCGCCGGCGGCCCGTGTCCTCTACGGGTTCGGCCGCCGCAGGCTCGGGTGCGTTGCCGCCGAACAGCGTCTGGACGGCCGAACGCCGGGCCTGGGCCTCCCGCTCGATCTCCGCCAGCGCCACGCTTGCGCGCTCGGCGAAGCTCGGCTCCTGGCGCTTGCGGTCGATGAACGTCCGGATCGCTTCCAAGATGGCATCAGTCAATGTCATCCCGTCGATCTGTGCCACGAGCGATAGCTGGGCATGGAGATCGTCGACGAGACGCACGCCAAGCGTCTTCGTGCCGGATCTGGTCGCCTCGGTCATGGTGCTCACTCCTCGGTGCGGGTGCGGCCGGTCATCTCGTGGCGAGATGACGACAACGGCCGCACGACACCGGCGAGCGGTCACGACCCGGTTCCTCAAGGCCCTTGCGAGTCAGCGCGACCGATCCGGTCCTCAGCCAGGCGCACGTAGTCGGGGTTGAGTTCGATGCCGAGGTAGTCGCGGCCGTGGCGGCGAGCGACGATCGCCACGGTCCCGCTACCCGCGAAGGGGTCGAGTACGACGCCGGGCGCGGTTGGCGCACCGCATCCGCACGGCACCAGCGGCCCGAGGCCGGGTCGCTCGCCGTCCGAGTAATCACGGGTGCGGGTCGTCCGCCTGCGCCACGGCTCACCGCAGGCAGTGCAGACCGCTTCCGGGCAGGTGGCCAGCAACGGTCGGCGGACAAGTGCCTCAGGGAAGGTGGCGAAGTGGCCGCCGCGAAAAGCGCTCGGCGCGATGACCCAGGCGTCAGTTGGGTTCTTCCCGAGGATGTGGCCGGGCATGTCCACGCTGCGCGGACGGCGCAGGCCTTCTTGCGACCCGGCCAACGGCCCGGCCCAGCCGGGTGGCCTCGCGCTTCCCGGCCGCGCCCGTTTGCTTCGTGTGCTGCGGTGCGGCTCACGGACCGCGTCTAGGTCGAAGAAGTACCTACTACGGCTCCGGACCAGGAGGTACACAACCTCATAGGCGCACGTCAGTCGGTCCGTGACCGAGCTGGGCTGCGGGTTTGGCTTGATCCACACCACCTTGTTGCGGACAAGCCATCCGTCGGCGGCGAGTGCAAGCAGCACCCGCTCCGGGCCGAGCAACAGGCCTTTGGCCGGCACGCCGTACCGGTCGTGACGGGAGTACGAGTCACCAAGATTGAGCCAGGCGGCTCCGGTGGGCTTGATGACGCGGGCAAGCTCCGCAAACACGCGGCGCAAGTTGGCTACCCACCCGTCGATAGTCGGCTCAAGTCCCAGCTGACCATCGCGTCCGTAGTCGCGTAGGGCGTAGTAAGGAGGAGAGGTGATTACACAGTCGATGGAGCCGGGCGGCAGCTCGGCCAACTGCTCCAAGGCGTCGCCTTGCAGGATGGTGTTGCGCGGCAGCAGTGTCATGATCCGGCTCCTTGCGTGAGCCGGGTGATCGCCTCCTCGAACAGCACGACCGTGTGCAGCCGCCAGCTTTCAGCGGGCTGACGACCGAGGACCTCGACCAGGGCGGCACGACGACGTTCGTCCGGAACGAGCCACAGCGTGCGCGGGTGAACGCCGGTGTTGGCCTCTTCCGCGCCGCTCTGCCAGTACTGGCGGTACCGGTCCGCCTTCCGCGCGATGGCTGTCGTTGACTCTGTGCCAAGGTCCACCTCGATAAGCCAGTGGTCCTCGAACTCGCCGAACCAGAGCTTCCCGGCGGCGTCCGGCTTGAGCACCACGCGTGCCCCGCCCGGGCCCACGTAGCTGCGCCAGCACGCCGGCTCCGTGGTGAAGTCGCCCAGCGTCAGCTCGCCGAGGTGCTCGGCGCGCTTGATGCCGACGTACAGCTCTGTGACCGCGAGGCTGTGGGCGAGGAACGCCAGGCCGACGGGCCAGGGTCGCTGCGGGCGGCGCTCGTCGGGATGGAGGAGCTTCTGACCGGCGATGCCGAGTGCGTACACGTAGCCGGCCGAGCCCGACCGCACTCCTCCTATTACCCGCGGCAGCCGCGTGATGAGGTCCTGCCCTGTGAGGGTGGTCAGCCGGCCGCGGAACTGGCGACGGGTCACGGCCACGCAGTGGAGCTGTTCGAGCTGGACGGCGGTAGCTACGCGCACACGGGCAAGCGTGCGAAGGATCTCGCGGTCCTGATCGGTCAGGCGGTTTGCGAGCACCTGGAGTCGACGGACCGTGACGTACCCCCGCCTCACGAATTGGACTCCGGATGAGTAATAGGAGTCGTCTGCGAAATCGCGGCGGAGACCAAGCCTGACCTCGTGAAACGTGCCGCCGTTCGCCACGCGACCGGAAGAGCGACAAACCAAGGGCGCAGGCTCATCGCTTCACCTCCCGCCGCCCCAGCGAACCGGTCGGGCCGGGGCCATCGTGACGAGCCCGGATGGCAGCTTCGACTACGTCCCGGTCTTCGCCGTAGCGCTCGCGCGAGAGCCGGCGGGCCTTCTTGCCAAAGCCGGTTGGCTCGGGCGGCAGTACGGTCACGCCCGTGGCCGGTGGCGCGATGCGGGCGCCAGCCGACAGTTTGGCAACGACCTCGTATGCGCCGAGGCCTTGCAGATCGCTGGCCTCCAGGTGCGGCGCCGTCTCCTGCGACAGCTTCCGTGCGTCGTCCCGGCTCACCTGGAAGATGACCCGCGAGCGGGCGTTGGCAAGCACGGCCTTCTGCAGGCTGTCCGGCAGCTGGCCGAGGTGCTGGTGGGCGAGAGTGAGGGAGAGCCCGAGGCCACGAGCCTGCGCCAACATGTCCTCGACGCTCGTAGCCGTGTTCAGGTAGTCCTGGAACTCGTCAATGAAGCCGAACGTCACCGGTCGCTCGCTTGCTGGAATGGCGGTGCGGCGCATGACCGCCTGCCATACCCGGGCCACGACCAGGGAGCCCATAAGCGCCGCCGCCGACTCGCCGAGCAGCCCTTTGGCCAGCGGCACGAGCAGGATCTTGCGCTCGGCCAGCGCCCGGTCGAGATCCAGGATCGGCTCAGACTGGCCAACCACGTTGCGGAGCCGCCTACGCATGAGGACGGCGCGAAGTTTGTTCGATAAAGGGGCAATTATGTTGGTGCGCTCGGAGTCGGAGAGCCCTTCGTACCAGCTCCAGAACTGCTCGAGGACCGGGTCGTCAAGGCGGCCGACGAGTCCTCGCCTGAAGCCGGAGTTGGTCAAGAGCAGTGGGATCTCCGTCAACGTCATCCCCGGCACACCCGCCAAAGTGGCCAGAGCGGCTCTGAGCAGGTCATCTGTGCGGGCGCCCCAACCAGCACGGAAGATCGTAGCGAAGATGCTGGCAATCTGGTCCACCACCAGCTCCCGATCTACCTCGGCGCAGGCAAGGAGGTTCAGGCCCACCGGCCGCTCGTCCATGGGGTCGAGGACGATGACGTCGTCCAGCCGCTCCTCCGGCACCCGCTCCAGCACGTCGGCAACAAGATCACCTTTGGGTTCAATTACCACAACCCCATTTCCCGCCTTCATATCAGCCGTGATGAGCCCGGTGAGTAATGTGGATTTCCCTGAACCTGTTGGTCCGATGACGTGCAGGTGACGCAAGCTATCCGGCACCGAGATGGCCAGCGGGCGTTCACTGCCAGGGAAATTGGAGCGGGCCACGACCCGGCCGACTGACGGAACGTCGCTTGTCGGCGGCACTAGCCGGCAACCGCCGAGGTTAAGGCCGGGAAGTGTTACCTCGCCCATGGGCCAGCAGGAGACGGCCGCCAGTTCTTCCGCGTTGAGGACGCAGGGATACATCACGAGCGGCCTTCGGCGATCGGTCAGCCAACGGGCGACATGCCGGCTCGGGACCGCACGACGCCGGAGGCCCGCATTCGGCGCATTCGCCGCGTGGTATGCGGAAACGACGCGACCGACGAGCGCGCGGGCTCGCCCGGGGCTTGCCGCCACCGCCCCGATGCGCCCTGTGGCGACGAACAGCGGGCGGGCCTGCTTGCGCTGCAGTTCCTTGGTCAGTTCCGGGCTACGGCTGTAACCCCAGAGCCCGTCCCAAATCTGTTCGACGAACGACGAACCGGCCTGGCGCTCGGACGCGGCTGGGACCGACCTCATGGGTGACACCGGCCCGGCGGTCCATTGGATGACCATCCGCTCACTGGGACTGAGCGGCTGGACGCTTGCCAATACGGCGGCCGTCACCCGTTCCGGCTGGTCGACGTTCAGGACCCGCCGCTGATCCGACAGGCGAAGCTCAGTCGCGGCCGTCATGCGACCCGGTACGTGCCTCTCGTCCAGGACGACACTGACGTTGGGTAGCGCGGCCCGCAGGCTGGCCAGCACTACCGGCGCATCGGCCCGTGCCATGGCCAGGTGATGCGCGATGCCGCTTGTGCTCGCCGTCGTCTCAAATACCACCGCCCGCACCGCCACCGGCCGCCGCCACGATGCGGCGGAAAGACCGGACAGTCCGGCGACGAACGCGGCCACGTCCGCCGGACTCGCGCCGCGCGAGAAGCGCAAGGCGTAGGTGACCAGCTGCCCGCGCCACCTGCGTTCAGCCTGACGGCGCATCGCCAGTACGCCTGCGATGAGGCCGAGGCCGGCAAGGTAGATCCCGGTCCACTCAAGCACGCTCATCTACCTCCGGCCCGGACGCACTCGGCCTGGCCTGCGACCGCTCTCGCTCGATCTGTTCACGCGCCAACGTCATGAGAGCCAGCACGATGAGGCGCACATCCGGCTGCTCCTTCCTGACACCAACCACTCGAATCCTTCGACCCACGTTCCGACCCTCCTTCTTCACGCTGTAGACATCCGGCGACATACCTGCAGCTCTGCACAGCTGTCGTATGGCCCTAAGGTCGTTGTATGTGGACAGGCGTCCACGATCTTGAGGCTCCCCGCCGAAATCTCGGCTTGAAGCGGCGCGAAATCTTGTGGTTTCCGCCAGGCGCGAACTCAGCAAGCTCATCCGGCGGCGCGCTCCGACCGCAGCACCTTCACGAGCTCCGTCGCCCGTGGCCCGCCAATCCGCAAGGCTTGCCGGAGGGCATCGCGGGAGATGGGTCGGCCGTCGTGAGCCGCGCGGTACACGGCTTCGGCGTCACGGGCGGCGGCAAGAATCTCGACCTCAGATCGCGTGGACCGGGGCGGCCTCGATCGAGCCCGTGGTCTCGGCGCGCTCGGCACTGAGCCGGCTGCGGCTGCGAACTGTGACGACGCGCGTGGCTGACTTGAGCCGCTCGAGGGCGGAGTACGGACCCCGTCCCGCTCGTCGACCTTCATCCGCGCGGTGGCCAGATGCCCGACAAGGAAGAGGACCACGGGCGGGACCGCCCCGACTGCGAGCACCACTGGCCACCGGACCGGCACGAGCCCGGCCGCGACCAAGTGCCAGACAGCGTTACCGGCCAGGCTCAGCGCGACCGCCGCGACGCTCGCCGCTCGGGCGAAGCCCTCCGCCCGCTGGGACCGAGTCCGGCCCGACAACCACACGCGCACGGCCGCGAGCGCGAAGGAATCGACGGCCAGCGGCAGGAGCGGGGCTTGCCAGAGCGGCCAGCCGGCGGCGACGGCTAGCGATCGAAGGCCGTCGAAGCTCGAAGTGGCGGCCGAGATCGCGGAGACCGCGAGGCCCAGGCCGACCCAACCATCCTTGCTCGGTCGTTCGTCCGGACTAACCAAGGCGATCCGGCTCCTGGGGCGTGTCAGCCGGGATCGTGCGGTACTGCTTGGGCAAGGTTCCTGTCAGCCTCCTTCTTGAAGTTGGTTGACCGGGGCGCACACCGCGCCCCGGTCGCTCTGCTACTCGTTCGACGAGTCGGCGTGAGGTGGTACCTCGGCCGCCTCCTTCTCGTACTGTTCGCGCTTCAGCCGACGGGCCAGCTCTCGTAGCTCACGCGCGCGGTTCTCGCGCTCGTACGCCTCGCGGCGCTTGCCGACCATGACAATTCGGGTTCGTCGGGACAGCCACATCGACCTCCTTGATAGGTTGGTTATAGATCTTCTTTTCCGCCACGCCGTCACCCGCGCATGCGGCCGAACAGCAGGCTGAACACGGCGCCGAGCACGGCCAGGGCGACGAGGCCAGGGACGAGCGGCCGGAGAAGCTCCCCGGCCACCCGCGTCCCGATGGCCACCGCGAGGAGCAGCACGACCGCGCCGAAGACGCGGCCTTGCCAGCTCCCGCCGGGGCCGGTGCTCATCTGCGGTTCCGATCGTGGGGTCTGCCCATGGCGCTGCGGGCATCACGGACCCACTGGAAGAGCCGCCCAGTAACGAACGCTCCGATCGCGATGGCGAATCCGATGAAGACCAGCCACGCTGGGCTAACGTTCATCGCACGGCCCGATCCTGACGCAGCGCCTCGATCCGCAGAGCGGTCCTGGCCTGCCAGAATGCCTCGTTCAGGCGCTTGGCCTGGTGAAAGGCGTCCCACTCGGCTTGCAGCTTGGCTTCGCGTTCCTCCAAGTCCCGCAACTCCGCCTCATCTACTTCGAGGCGCACGGCGAAGCCGATGAGTCCTGCCAGCAGTAGCGCGGCAACCGCTGCGATTACGAAGGCGATCACGACCGCGCTACCTCGCCAGCGGCGTAGATCGCGTACGCGTCCACGATGGCCTGGTAGCGCGCAGCGCCATGCGGAGCGAGCCGAGAGAAGCTGGCTTCGTCCGCGCTGAGCATGGCGACATTGGTAAGGGCTACCCGCGTGACGTGCGCCGCAGCATCCACCCGTGCAGCCTGGACCAGGCCACGGCCATGCTCCTGTTGAACTGCTCGGACGACGTCTCGGGGTACGCGTCCTTGATCGCCTCGTAATGCCACAAGGGCGTCACCGAGGCGGGGTACGACGTCTGACATACCGGTCTCCTCTCACGAGTTGTAGGGCCGCTAGTCGCTTCTTAGCTCCGTGATTAAAGATCGTTTCTAGATGGCTAGCGGTTCTATACGCGGGATGCTCCAATTGAGCTTCACAACAGCTTTTGCATAAGCCGCAGGCCTTGTTGATCACATTGCGTCTGGAAGGCGGCCCTATTGAAGGATTCTGTCCGGGCTGCTCGCGGAACAGGAGAGCACGAAGGGATCATCTGGCAATCGAAAGCGAAAGGGTGTCCAGCTTGAGTTCGTCTAGCATCACTTCAGTGTCATCAGCCCAGGACGGGTTCAGCGAAGGGTCAAACACGACCCAAACACAGTTCGTCGAAGAACTGACCAAAGAGCTTGGAGAGCTGCGAAACGAGCAAGGAGCAACTCTGCCGCGGATTGCCGAACAACCGACGTTGATGTCGCTCGGGCATGTTTGGCGGACTGCTGGTCATTCTGATTCAGCGGACGATGCAGCTGCCTCGCGGGATCTCCTGCATACCGCCATCAACGATTTGCATGAACGAGATAGATGCCTTCTCCTGGCGCAGTTTGCTCTAACTTATTTTCAAGACAGTCGAGAAAAGCGCGAAGTTGCCTATCTTGAAGATTTGCAGGCAAAAACGAGACATGCGAAAGGCTCACTAAGTAGCTTTGATCGATGGTCAAAGAAGGCGATCGCTCAAGTGGCGCAACGGGTGCTCGATCATGCAACGGCTTCGAACGAACGCGGACTCGACCTACGCGGCAGCCGGAATCGGGGCTCCGCAGATCCATTCATCCTTGAGTTGGTAAGTAACAGGTACAGAATTAACTCGGAAAGGATCATTACGGATCTAGCAGTAGAACGACGGATTAGGTGCCTTGTCCCGGGCGATCACTTGTTTCTGACACACTACGTGTACTACTCCGACCAACGCGAAGGAACAATGAAGCTGCAGCCAGAGTGGGGTTGCGAGGTGGCGAGTGAATCTTGGTTAAACGGAAGATATCTATGCGTTCTCCGCCTAACCAAGTCGCTCGTTCGTGGTGAACAGTTTACGTTCACCTACAGGGTAGGGGTTGAGTCGTCTACGGAATGTCGCCCGTGGGTTAGCTCAACACCAGACTATGATCTGGGCAAACTTACGGTGGCGATCGAATTTTCAGCGTCGGCTCGTCCATCTGCGTGGTGGTCCTATGGAGATCTTACTCACTTTCATACTCAGATCGAGTCCAGTAGACGTCAAGACGCTCGGACACACGATGGTTCTCGATACGTTCATGCGGAATGGCATGGATTGCGCAAAGGGCTTTCGTACGGCATTGACTGGACTTGGTAATTGGCTCTTTGCCGTTGACTGTCGCTTCAGAAACGGCGTAACCTAGAGGCAATACACAACTTAAAGGAGAAATGTCGTGGGCGGAAGTTAAATAGGACCTACGGAACAAGGACGACTCGTCCTTGTTCTGTAGTAGGCACGCCCATGTGTCCGAACGGTGGCCCCCGACGCGGTGCTTTCAGGTGTTCGGTTACTCGTCGCCCCCTATATGGGCGAATGTGGCTATAGCATTGAAACTCGGGGAAGTGGAAGTTCTTGGCATATATGGCTGATCGTTCGCTATACGTGCGGATGCGCGCATAACTTCACAGCCGCGCCGCATTGCTAGATTGCATAGCTTGGCATAGCCTCGCTCCAGGTGCGTGGAGATGAGGTTCGGTGGACCAACGGGCCAAAGGGCTGCGGCGTCGGTTGGGCAGCGTGCTGCGTGTCATCCGCAGCCGTGCCGGCCTGTCGGGGCCGCAACTTGCTCGTCTCATCAACGTCAACCAGTCCACGGTTAGCCGGGTCGAGACGGCGGAGCGCTGGCCGTCGCTCGCCGACATCGGGGCCTGGCTCGACGCGTGTCAGGCGAGCACTGAAGACCGCGCCCGCGTCATGGCCCTGGCGGAAGCCATCGAGCACGGCGTTACGGCAATCCGCGACCTGCACCGAGGCAGCCTGGAGATCCGCCAGCGCGAGCTCATCGACATCGACGGCAACGCCCGGCAGCTCAGGCAGTTCCATCCGACGCTCATCACCGGGCCGTTCCACTCGGCCGAGTACGCCCGGGCCTGCATCGAGGCAGCCAACTTCGGCCGACTGACGGATGTAGAGGCCGCGGTCACGGCCCGGCTCCAGCGCGGTGAACGCCTCCGTACGGCTGGCGCGACGCCGTATCACGTCGTCCTGACCGAGGCCGCGCTTCGCTGGGTGTCGTCGGCTGGCCCGGCGGCGACCACGGAGAGCCTCGCCAACCTGCTGGCCGGTACGGCCGTGGGCACCATGACGGTCCAGGTCATCCCGAGCGGCACGCCCATGGCGGCCTTGCCGCAGTGCGGCTTCTTCATGGTGGACTGGAACGACGAGGACGAGCCGCCCATGGTCCTGGTCGAGACGCCCGCCGCCGAGCTGACATTCGTAGGCGCGGACGAGTGCGCCGACTTCGAAGCCTCTTGGTCCCGCATGGTCGCCGCCGCCCTCCCGCCCGACAAGTCGCGTGACCTCATCTCCTCCCTCATAACGACGCCCTAGCCTCGGACCACGGCGGTCCGGGGCTTGTTACTTCGTGGAAGGAGCACCTATGCAGTACCCCCGGTTCAACCCGCCGCCCGTTGAGTTGTTCACCGAATGGCGTGACAACACAGGTGAAGGCAGCTGCGTCCAGATCGCCCACGGCCCGGAAGGCTGGGTCGGAGTCCGCGACTCCAAGGATCAGGGGACGGGACCGGTCCTCCGGTTCACGCCCCAGGAGTGGACCGCCTTCAAGGACGGCTTGGCCAGCGGCAAGCTCAGCTAGCCGTGACAACCACCAACGCCGAACCAGCCCGGGCGGCGATGCCGGCCGGGCTGGTTCGGCTCTGGACTGCGGTCGGTGTCTCGTCTCTGGGCGATGGCGCTTTTCTCGCCGCTGTTCCTCTGGCCGCTGCCACCATTACGCGGGACCCGACCGCGGTGGCCGCCGTGACCGCTGCGATGTATCTGCCGTGGGTGTTGGTCCAGCCGTTCGCTGGCGCGCTCCTGGATCGCTGGCGGTTCCGCACCGTCATGCTTACGGCTGACTTCCTGCGCGCGGCCGGGGTTGGGACGCTCGCGGTCCTCGTGGCGACCGGCCAGGCCACCATCCCGCTGCTGGCAATGGCGGCGTTCGGCATGGTGCTCGGCCAGGTCTTCCATGACGGTGCGGTCCACGCCGTGGTGCCCGAGCTGGTTGGCCGCGACGGCCCAGTGCTCGACCGAGCTAACGGCCGCATCTACAGCGCGGAGAACGCGGGCAAGCAACTCATCGGGCCGCCGCTCGGGTCGCTCGGGTACGCCGTTACGCCCTGGCTGCCATTCGCGGCGGACGCGGTGTCGTTCCTCATTTCTGGTGCCGCGCTCTCCCGCATACCGGCCGAGCTGCGTACGCCCAGCACTGGCGAGCGGCCGGCCATCCTCCGGGCCGTCTGGTCCGGCATCCGGTGGCTCGCGCTGCACGCGCAGCTGCGACTGTCGGCGGTCATCGCGTCGGCCGGCAACTTGGCGTACAACGCGGCCTGGGCGACGTTCGTTCTCCTCGCCACTGACGAACACGGCCTGGACGTCGCGGCGGCCGGCTTCGGCCTGCTCATCTCCGCCTATGCGGTTGGCGGCGTTCTCGGTAGCCCGGTCACGGGGTGGTTCAACCGGCGGCTCGGGCCGTCTCGGACGATTCTGTTGCTCGCCCTGGCCCATGGCCTCGCCTGGCCGCTCATTGCCCTGACGGCGAACGCCTGGCTGGCCGCGCCGCTCTTGGCCGTGATTGGTGCCGCTCAGACCATGACCACGGTGACGAACGTGGGCCTGCGCCAGTCTCTTGCCCCGGCAGAGTTGCTCAGCCGGGTCAACGCCGCGTTCCGCACACTGGTGAACTCGGCCTCGCCGGTCGGCGCGCTCATCGGCGGCGTGGTGGCGACGGCGTACGGCCTCAGGGCACCGCTCTTTGTCGCCGGAGCTGCTCTGCTGGCGGTAGCGCTCCTGGCCGGTCCGGCGCTTTGGACCCGGACAACGAGCAGCACCGATTCAATGTCGCATTAGGACAGCCAATCCTCGCTACACAACAGGATGTCACCCTTGCCCGGTGGCATGGATTGGCATACCATTCGGTCCAAGTTCCTATGCCAATCTATGCCAGACCGGATTGCCCGGCTGGTTGTCAGCGCCGACCAGGGCTCGTCGTCATGTCCTGTCGGCGATGGCTTGTGGCCGCCCTTGAGTCAGGCAGGTCGGGTGGTCGCTCGTGACCCGTTACCCGGGCCTTGTGCTCGACGGCTCTGACCTCGGAGAACGACGTGGGCTGGACCTCCATTGCCACGACGGTGGCTGCACTGACGCTCGGCTTCATAGCCGGGCTCGTCACGTTCAAGCGATCTAACCGTTGGTGCCAGGCTTGCGGGCACTTCCTCCGCTGCGAACACTGCCGGCGCTCCACCGTGACCGTCGGCGAACCTCGTGTCTAGCGGCCCGTTCGCGTTTGATCCCGTCCCGCTGACGCCGGATCTGGCGACCTATTACCGCAACATGCTGCAGGTTCACACGGGCGAACCCGGCGCGGACCGCTGCCCCGTCTGCCGAGTGCCGAGGTGTCAGGACGCTCAATTCGCCTGGGTGCAGCTCGTCTGCGCCGGGGACTTGTATGAACCCGTCGTCGACCCGGCCGATGCTGCGTCACTCAGGTTCGTGTTCCAAGTGGATGACCAGGCCGACGATACGTACCCATCCCAGGAACTGCCCAGGCCTCGTCGCGTGCTCCAGGACAACGACCGCGACCTGGCCTCATGAATCCGATCTTCAGCCCGTTCGCCGACCTGCAGCGGTTCGGCCCAGCGTCCCTTGGCGACGTCATACATGTACGGCCTGAGGACTACCGCACCGGCCGCGGTCCACTGCTACTGCGCGTGACGTACGTTGGCGAGACGCAAGTCGAGCGTGACGGCGTCTGGCGGCATCTATACGGCGTGCAGCTGCGCGTGGACGAGACGGCGGTCAAGGCGCGGTGGGTGTTGGTAAGGGTCACGACGCTGCACACGACGGCTGTTCCGAGCCAACGACTGCCCGACTCACACGATCAACCCTAGGCGCCCTGGGCCGCAGCTCCGTCCGCCGCCTTAGGAATACGGATCAACCGATCATCCTGCGTCAAAGTGAGCACCACCAGGTCTGCGAACTCAAGCAGGATATGACGGGCAAGTTCGTTGTCGACGGCAATCACCTGTAGCGCGTCCCGGTACCGCTCTTCCTGGGTGACCCGTCTGAGAAGTCTGTAGACGTCGCGAACCCGGTCGAGATCGAAACCTTCATGGCCACTGTTGGCCGACAATCCATCAAGTATCAGTAGACCTGGCATTGGTAAGTTGCGGTCTATCGCCACGGTGTGATGAGCAAGGGCGTGTGCGATGTTGACTAGCGTCTTGAGGCCCTGGCTAGACAATTCATCGAAGGTGCGCCCGGAAACCTCGGGCAGGTAGGTCTTTCGGTTGATTTTTACGGTGAGCTCTTGACCGAGGTTAGGAATATGTAGCTCCTCAAGATATTCGAGCATCCGTCGTTCAAGGGCGACAACGTTCTCGTCAGCATCAAGCTGCGATAGTTCGCGGCTATTGATTCGGGTTGTGAGTTCTTCCCGCTTTGCTTCGAGAGTCTCGCGGCCATCGAGGTGTTCTTGATGGCGCCGGAGTAAACCGGCATACTCGTGGAGCCGTTTGATCTCGACCTCAAGACGCGCCTGCTGGGCGGCAAGGTACTCAATCTGCGTTGCACGTTCGGAGACGAATGCCTCAGTTCGCTGGTCAAGGTCGGCAGCCAGCTCATCCACAAGCTGGTCGAGGCGTGCAGCGTCTCGACGGAGCTGCTCTGCAGCCGCGCTTCGGCTGTTGCTCACTTCGTCAGTTTCGCGGATCTGGCTTGAAATGCGGTCTTGCTCAGCCAGTAACTGTGCCTGCGACGCTGCCGGTCGAGGCTCCTGCAAACACAGGTAGCACAGATGCGGATCGGTCCGCCCCGGGTTGATGTCGTTACCACAACGGGGACAGACGATGAAGTCGAAGTCCACTAGCCACTCATCTGCGACAATGGCGCGAGTGAGCCGAGCCGACTGGCTAGAAAGCTGACGGCGGAGGTCAGATAGATCTGCGATCTGCGCCTCCAACCGAACGAGTTGGTCGGCGATATCTGCGCGACGCGTTCGGGTGGCCAACAACGTCTGACGAAGTTCCCGCACACCGGGCACTTCTCCGGCAGTACCACCCAGTTGACGTCTTTGCGCCATGACGCTTTCGAGTTCCGTGGAGTACTCGGCTAGCTGAAGCTCCAGGGCTTCTGGGTTGGCGAAAGGAGTCTCCGCAAGGAACTTCGCACGAACCGCTGCGTCGTGGTCTAGAGATGCCAGTTGCAACTCTACGCTTCGTAGCCCGGCGTTGAGCAGCGCCAGTTCTGGCTCGTAGTAGCCGTATGCAAGCTCAAAGATCCAGCGTCGCTTGATATTGCGATACGTTCTTAAGTGGCCAAAGACCTGAGTATCAAGCTCATCACCAGTAATAACGCAGTAGCCGAGCCAGTCAGTCATCGTCACCGGCGTCAGCGTTCCGGTCGGCTCCCCGCGCGCCTGCGGCACGTTAACCACTGGCATCTGGAGTTGGTCGAGGAGAAATGTGCTGTATGTGCGGTCCGACCTGGCGACGGGTAGACGGATCGAAAAGACTTCGCGGCCTGGATCAGAGTCCTCTTCGCTGATCTCCACGAGGGCGTCGCTGGTAGTGGTCCGAGGGCGATAAATCTGCCAAGCTCGAGTGCCCAGGATCACCCGGCCGCGAATAGCCGTGACGTAGTCCACTTCTGGTGGCAGTCCATCCGGCATGGTGCCGAGCATCGCTCTGATTAGGCGGACCAACGTGGTCTTGCCAGTAGTAATATCGCCAAGGATGATGTTGAGGCCAGGACGGAAGTCGACCTTGCGTCCACCGCCAACTAGATCGACTTTGAGTAGTTCTAGCCGGTGTGGGTGAGCCACTGGCAGAGTGGCATCTTGGTGCTCTGACGGGGGGAGGGTCGGCTGGCTCACTTTAGGTCCTCGTGCCAGGTGGCGTCGGCGATTTCAGGTAGCTCGTAGAGGTAGTTCTTCAGGGTGGTTCCTGATTTGTCGAGATAGCGGCGTAGAAGCTTCAGGCGATCGTGGATGTGATGGAAGCTTTCGTCAGCAAGAAGTTCTGAGGCGAGCTGGGCGCCGATTGCAGAGGTGCGATATCCGAAGCCCGTTCCTGGCAGCGGCGTAACCTCCACTAGGCCCCGGCCAATGAGTGAGCCAAGCACCGCGTAGTAGGACGGATCCCACGGGCCGTAGCGGTAACGCATCATCCGAGCATCCAGCGGGGCATCCCCTGGATCAATGTTGTCGACCTGCTGCGACGTCGCCCCGTGGGCGAGCAGTACTCGACGAAGGTGCCGCGGATAACGCAATAGGAAGTCCAGCTTGGCTAGCTTCACTCGGCCCTGGAGGTAACGAACCTGGTCCTTACCGGTACGGCTGAAGGCATCAATGAGGAGAAGGAGCCGCGCTTCGGCCTCACGCGACGGGCGAAACCGCTCAACGGCCGCGGGTCGACGCGCGCCAGCAGGTACGCCCGCCTCGGCCTCGGGGTTCGAGGGGATGTCGTCATTGCTCGTCATGAGCTCCGCCATGTAAACCGGCACAGGTCTGTCAGATGACCCAGATAGCCAAAGATCAGACGCTCATCGCGGTCGAAAAGCGGGTGGCGATCACAATGCGCCAGGTCAGCCGGTCTAGACAATAGATCAGCGGCGATAGATTCGGCTGGACGGCTCGCAGCGGCCGGATTACTTACTGACGTAAGCCGAACCTTGGTGGCAGTAGCTTCGGCCATGCTCAGGACCCGACCCGCCAGCCGTTCCAAGTCCGCTTCGGCGGTGTCGCGACCGGCCAACAGCAACTGTCGCTCAACCTCCATGTCGGCGCGCATCTCTTGGACTTGCTCGATGAGCTGCCTGTTGGCACCTGCTGCCAGCATCTTCAGCTCCATTAACGATGCAGTGGAGCCGGCCGACATGCGGGCTAACAGTTGCTCCCGGGACTCACCAGGCAGTGGAGGCGTCAAGCCAATCAGCATGCTGCGACTAAGTATTTGATCCCGGATGGCAGCGATCGCCGTTCCGCCTGGCTCATCTGGGCCTGGGAGGTCTTGGTCTACATACGACCAGGCAGCGGCGAGATGCGCTTGAATCGTAGCCGGTTGGCCAGACCCTCCGGTCTGTGCGGCCGTCGCTACCTGCAACAACCTTTCGTAAAGGTATTCGACCTCCGGGTGGGAAAGCGCCGGCCACAGGGCGCTAAGCTCCCACATCGCCTTAGCGTCGACATGCGGCCGAGTCGGCTGATCCGGCCGGATCACGAGGCGACGAAGGAAGTCGTCGGCCCATGAACGGGTAAGCCCACTCGCTACGAGTTTCGAGCGCACATCCTTCGCCGCCGAGGTGGGATCCTTGACGAAATCGACTGTGTCAGTCTTATCGGCGATGGGACCTTCGACCCACAACTCGAACGCGCTAATCTCGTGCAGGTTCGCCTTCCGAGCAGCCTGGTAACACCGCACTACAGCATCCAGACCGCGAGCGCACATCGCTGCAACACTCCATGACCCTCGGTCACGGGTCTTCAACTGCACAAAACGAATTTTTTCCGCATAAACCAGCGCAAGGTCGTCACCCTGTTCGCACACCACGAATAGCGGACCATCATGCCCCGATAGGCACGTCAGCCACTGCCGGACCACCTGCTTGGCTTGCCAGACGTACCGAGCGAACGTATCTAGCCCTGTCGGGTCGCTCTCGAGGTCGGCGACCTTCGCCAGCAGTTGAAATGCGGGTTCGTCTTGCACCGTATCGGTCAACGATTCGAACCCCCGTCCAGCACGCGGCACCAACATGCAAGCCTAGATAACACCCCGTGTTCGACATGCGACGAGCAGTTCGCTGATCGTAGCGGCCCCGATCAGCTCGAGGCGACCCCAACGTGTCGATTTCGCCCCCTGGCCGATCTCATGTCGGCCGAAGGGGCACAGGATCGCTTCCATGCAGGTGATCTGACAGCTGCCGGCTCCGATCAGCCGAATAGATCGGCACCCAATCCCTTGAGCGCAGCTGGCCACTCATCGAGCCAGCGCTGCATCGCCTCGGCTACAGCGTCCATGCCGTCGGTCGCAACACCTGAGACGATCTCGGCGTCAGCTAGCGGATCAGCGGGGTAGTCGCCGCCGATGCCGATGCTCGCCGTGTCGACAGCAACGGTCCACAGGGTGCTCTGCGGAACGCCTCGCCCAGCCGGCAAGCTCTGCGGTCGCCACCGGTGGTAGTCCATGCCGCGACGGTCTTCCAGTGCTTGAAATCGAGAATCGTCACGCAGGTCGCGGAGGCACTTCACGAGATCGGCGACCGATTGTTGGCCGCTTGCGCTAACGCCAGCTTCAAGTGCCGTCACGAGTCGTGCATTGAACGTCGGCCATGCCGCTCTGTCGCTTGAGAACGCAGGATTCCTCTTGATCTGCTTCGACTTATCGGCAGCCACTACCGCGTCGCCCGGGATCTTGGAGAGGAGGAGGGTCCGCAACGTCGCGTTTGCCATCCCATGAGCAGCACCAAGACTGAAGTGCGCCCTGATGTCGGCGAGCGCACGCATCGTCATATCCCGTCCTGACGCCGACGAGCCGCGCCACCTCTCTGAATCCTGCTCGCTGGTCCACGCCAAGCCCAGTTGCTCACCGGCCGCAGCCACACAGCCGACCAGTTCGTGTGCCAGGTTCTTGCCGACACCGAACATGCTAGTTGCCTTGACCTCAACGAACGAGGCGAGTACGCCGCGCTTCTGCCATTCCAGCGCCGTATCGAGGACTGCCTCCCTGGTGTGACTCTGCTGCCAAGCAGGGTCATCCGGTGGCACAGCGAAGGTCTTGACGGCCATTGCAGCAGTTCGACTGTCCTCGTTGCTACTCATGCATGGACCTTACGCCGCTGATGAGGGTGGCCAATTGTGCCGCAACCATGCTGAATAGTGCCGCTGGTCAACAAAGTGGCGCGGCGGCGAAACCAGAGCGCCGCAACCACAGCGACACGCTCCCGTATTCTTGATCTTGGCTGGCCGGCCTTTGCCAACGGCATCCATGATCCGTTTGAGCATCTGGGCGAATTGTCCGTTTGAAAACTGCTCCGCCAAGCGCACCCTCAGAGCCAGGCGAAATGGCTGCTGACCAGCGAAGATAACTCGTCGTCGATCGTCACCGTATGCAACCGTGTGCCGCCCGCTGCCGCCGTTTGTCGCCGTCCACGGACTATTTACGGACTGATCTTGGAACTGTCCGCCGATGTCATGCCCCTTGCGCAGCCCAAGATCCGGACTGAACGATGCGACCGTCACCCCTGCGTCTCATCGCTCGTGGCCACGCCAGCCGAGCAAGTCGAGCAGGGTCGCCACCACGGGCGGCCGGTTCGTGGCGCCGATTTCTCCCAGCGCCCTGTCCAGGACCTCTCCGGCCTCGGCGGGCAGTTCCTGCGGTTCCAGCATCGGCAGCATGAGGATGAGGCGCTGTGCCCAGGTCAGCCGGTCGTCCGGCAGGTTCGCCAGGACGATCAGGTCCGCCCAGGTCAACGTGGAGCAGCCGGCGTCCCGGTACGGATCAAAGACCTTCGTTGGATGGCCCGGGCGTTCCTCCACAAAATTGAGTGCCCCATCCCCCTCGAGATTGCGGAACACGATCCGCAGCCACGCGTCCTCATCGAGTCGCACTGATACGGCCGGCCACCGGTCCTGGTCGAGTAAGAACGCCCACATCGCGTCGCGTTCGGCCGTACTGACCTCGAAGGCAGCCTCCGACTCCGGATCCGCGTTAATTGGCCCGCTCAGGTAGCACGACCAGAAGGCCGGGTGACCCATCACACCGTCCGCGGCGTACACCGTCGCCTCGCACTCGGTCAGGTAGTCGGGTGGGGCCGTGGTCAGATACCCGGGGATGGTGAACGCCGGACCGATGATCAATGACATGGCCGGCATTCAACACCATCCACCGAGGGCATCCTCGATACGGCGGTTGACCGTCGCCTCCTGGCCGTCGATACAACTGGCGTAGACCTTCAGCAGGACATCCACGGAGTGCCCGGCACGTTCGGCGACCCCGGTTGCCGGAACACCGGCGTTGAGCCACAACGACATGGCCGCGTGCCGTAAGTCATACGGGCGGCCCGCCACCGGTGATGCGACCTGACGCGGTGTCAGGCCGATCTGCCGGGCCGCCTCCCACACCCGCGAGTACGTCGAGGCGGCCGCGACATTGCCGCCGCTCACTCTGGAAGATCCGGCCATCGGGGCGACGCCACAGCGGGCTCTGTGCTCGCGCAGGACCGCCACGAACTCCGGCGGGATGGGCACCGGGCGGNAGTCGCCGCCGTCCCCTTCTCGATTGGGCTGACTATCGGCAAGGTTTCAGGTGGTTGATGACCCCACCCCCAGCGATGCCAGTGCTCCGCCACGGTCTCGGCCGGAGCCACGCGAACGTGCGTTCCGTCCGCCGACATGACGTCCGCCTCCCGTCCCGTACACCAGCGTGTCGTCAGGGCTCGCACGTCAGTTGGCTCGACATTGACGGACGCAAGACCCACCGCACCTCTGCCGCCTGACGTTGGTCCGACTTAACTACCGGCGAGCGGATGACCAACGCCAGCGACGGCATCGCGAGTGGCGACACGACGTCCCCGATGATGCAGGTCACACTCAGGAGCCGACTAGTGACTTTGCAATTGAAGAGATGTTCAATTGCTGGATTGTTTATGGTCTGTGGATCGGAGTCGTCGTGTCGGTTCCGCTGTATCAGCGCAAGGCGGAGTTCTTCCGCACGCTGGGGCATCCGGTGCGGATCCGAGTGTTGGAACTGCTCGGGGATGGGCCGAAGGCGGTCCGCGATCTGCTGGCTGATGTCGAGGTGGAGGCGTCGAGTCTGTCGCAGCAGCTAGCGGTGCTGCGTCGGGCCGGGATCGTGACGACCTACCGGGAGGGGGCGGCGGTCATGTACGCGCTGGCCGGCCCGGATGTCGCCGATGTGATGCGGGCGGCCCGCCGGTTCCTGACCGAGATGATCGCGTCGCAGGCGCACCTGCTGGAAGCCCTGCGCGATGCCGACGACGAGGACGCCGTGGCGGCGGGCCGATGACCGTTGTGGCGGGGACCGGTCGACGGGTGGCCGCGCTGCTGCCCACGCTTGCCGACTGGACTGCGGTTCGTCGTCAGCCGCGACGCGATGTGCTTGCGGGGTTGACGGTGGCGATCGTGGCACTGCCACTCGCGCTGGGGTTCGGCGTCTCATCGGGGCTGGGGGCGGCTGCGGGCCTGGCGACGGCGATCGTCGCGGGAGCCCTCGCCGCGATCTTGGGCGGATCCAACCTGCAGGTGTCGGGCCCGACGGGGGCGATGACAGTGGTGCTTGTGCCCATCGTCGGCCAGTTCGGCGCCGCTGGGGTGCTGACCGTGGGGCTGATCGCCGGGGTTGTGCTGATCGGCCTGGCCGTGGCGCGGGCCGGCCGGTTCGTGCAGTATGTTCCCGCTCCGGTGGTGGAGGGATTCACTATCGGCATCGCCATGGTCATCTTCCTGCAGCAGGTTCCCGCCGCACTCGGCGTGGCCGCGGTGCATGGGGACAAGGTAGCCGTGGTTGCCTGGCACGCCATGATCGACTTTGTCGCTACCCCGCACTGGCCTTCGCTCGCACTCGCCGCGGGGGTGGCGGTGGTGATGCTGGCCGGCGTGCGTTGGAAGCCCGGCGTTCCGTTCTCCTTACTCGCGGTGGCCGCCGCTACGGCGCTGGCCGTTGTCGCCGGGCTCAACGTGGCCCAGATCGGAACCTTGCCGAAGACACTGGCCGCGCCGAGCCTGGCCTTCCTGCATCCGAGCGCGATCCCGTTACTCCTCCCCTCCGCATTGGCAGTTGCCGCCCTGGCCGCGCTGGAGAGCCTGCTCTCTGCGACCGTCGCGGATGCGATGACGGTCGGCCAGCGTCACGACCCGGACCGGGAACTGTTCGGTCAAGGCGTGGCAAACCTGGTCACGCCGCTGTTCGGCGGAGTTCCGGCAACTGCGGCGATCGCCCGCACCGCGGTCAATGTGCGCACCGGTGCGGGCTCCCGGTTGGCCGCGCTGACCCACGCGGTCGTACTTGCGGCCGTAATGCTGGCCGCCGCCCCACTGGTCGCCCACGTACCCCTGGCAGCCCTCGCCGGAGTCCTACTGGCGACCGCGATTCGTATGGTCGAGGTGTCCTCCCTGCTGGCACTGGCCCGATCGACCCGCTCCGACGCCGTCGTCATGGGGTTCACCGCACTCGCGACCCTGGCGTTCGACCTGGTGACCGCCGTCGGTATCGGCGTGGTGCTGGCTGCGTTCCTGGCCGTAAGCAAGATCGCTCGAGCGGCCACGCTCGAACAGGTGCCACTGGACCTGTCCGACCATCACGCGGAGGAAGCCGCGTTGCTACGCGAACACATCGTGGCCTACCGGTTCGACGGGCCGCTGTTCTTCGCCGCCGCGCACCGTTTCCTCCTCGAGCTTTCGGAGGTCTCCGACGTCCGAGTCATAATCTTGCGAATGTCACGCATCTCTACCGTAGACGGCAGCGGAGCTGTCGTGCTGCGCGACGCGATCGAACGTCTGGAGCGTCGAGGCATCACTGTCTACCTTTCCGGCGTACGAACCGGACACACCAAGGCGCTGGAAGCGATCGGCGTCCTAGACAGGCTCCGCCAGTGCAACCGCGTGTTCGAACACACCGATGAGGCGATCACGGCTGCCCGCGCCCTGCTGCACAATCACAGGGTGCTGCCACAACGCCCTAACCTCGCCACCGAACCCATCTGAGTACTGCAGGAGGACACGGCAAGCAGACGAAAGGCCGCCGTAGGTTCGCACGGCCATCACGCCACCGTCGGGACACGACCGACGAGCGGCCGCACGGAGCTGGGTAACCAACCCGCCGGGTCGCGATCGCCGCCTTCCGGGCCGGGCTGGTCGACCAGACCAGACCAGCCCGGCGCCCCGCGTCATCGGACGACGTCGAAGACGTTCTTCTGGATGCCGTTGGCGTACACCTCGTGGTCGACCAGCTTCAGGCTCTTGCCGGCCTGGTCGCCGTGGCTGAACAGCGGCTTGCCCGCGCCCAGCAGGATCGGGAACACGAGCAGGTGGTAGCGGTCGATGAGCCCGGCCTCGTCGAGCGCCCGGTTGAGGGTTGCGCTGCCGTGCACGAGCAGGGGGCCGCCGTCGGTCTCCTTGAGGGCCGCGACGTCGTCGAGCGAGCGGAGGATCGAGTTCGGACCCCAGTTGGTGACGAGGTCGTCGTCGGTGAGCGTCGTCGAGACGACGTACTTGGGGATGTCCTTGTACTCGGTGAACTCCTCCATGTCCGGCCACACCGGAGCGAAGAGCTGGTAGCTGGTCCGGCCGAGCAGTAGGGCGCCGGCCTCGTGCATCTCGCGCCCCTTGAGCTCGTACGCCTCGGGCAGGAAGTCCACGGACTTGAACGTCCACGCGGTGTTGTGGAGCCCCTCGTCACCGCCGGTGGGATCGAGCATGCCGTCGACCGATACGAAGGCGGTGGAGATGAGCGTGCGCATGACCGTGCTCCTTATGAGTTTGATTGGTGCTACATCGACCTGATGAAAACACAATGGGCACTAAGCTGCCGGCATGCCTGTCGGCCATTCACCGCTCTTCCGGCGGCGCCGCCTCGGTGAGGAGCTGCGCGACCTGCGGGAGGCCAAGGGCCTCAAGCTCCAGGCGCTCGCGGCCGAGCTCGGGTGGAGCCACACGAAGCTCAGCCGCCTGGAGAACGCCAAGGTCCGCCCGGACGTCGCCGACGTCATGGACCTGCTGGAGGCGCTGGGCGTCGAGCCGGCGCAGGAGCAGCGCCTGATCACGCTCGCCCGGCAGGCCAACCAGCGCGGCTGGTGGAAGGCGTACGCCGAGATGCCGCAACGGCAGGCCGGGTACGCCGAGCTGGAGGCGGGCGCACGCGAGATCTGGCAGTACAGCCTGGCTTTCGTGCCGGGTCTGCTGCAGACGGAGGCCTACGCCCGGGTCCGGTTCGCCGACCGCGAGGCGACGGCCCAGTTCGACACCAACGACGCGGTCGCCGGACGGCAGGCGCGGCAACGCATCCTCTCCGCCGACGAGGCCGTCAACTTCACCGTCGTACTCGATGAGGCTCTGCTGCGGCGGGTGACGGCCCCCGCCGACGTGTGGCGGGGCCAGCTTGAGCATCTGGTCGCGGCGGCCGGTTGGCCCAACGTCACGGTGCGGGTGTTGCCGTTCGGCGCCGAGCTGCCGCATCACGCGGCGGCGCTCACCGGGTTTTCGCTCTACAGGTTTCGGGACCCCAACGACCCTGACGTCGTATGTGTGGAAACGGAGACGTCGGAACTGCAACTTGGGGACGAAGAGGACGTCGCCCGTTATAGGGTCATGCGGGATCGCCTGCTGACTGCCGCCCTCGGACCCGAGGACTCGATCGCCCTGATCCAGGAGAGGATGACATAGATGAATGCCGATCCGTCCGGCTCGTCCGCCCTCTTCATCGACTGGCGCAAGAGCACGAGAAGCGGCAACCAGGGCGACTGCGTCGAGGTGGCGTCCGCCGCAGGTCACGCCCTTGTCGGGGTCCGCGACTCGAAGCGTCCCGACGCCGGCGAGCTGATCTTCTCCACCGGCAGTTGGGGCGCTTTCATCGCCGCGGTGAAGGCCGGCGAGTTCGACCGCGGCTGACGCTGTCCGCCGCCGGGTCGGCGCATGTCGAACACACGCGTTTCCGTTGTGCTCTTGCCGGCACACTGCCAAACTCGCACATGTGCGCGGTGAACTGGTCGGCTTGAGCGCCACCGTCGGGGAACGGCTTGTCTAGCGGGCCGTTCAGTTTCGTCCCCGTGCCGCTGACACCCGAACTCGCGGACCACTACCGCCGCATGCTCCGCGTCCACGCCGACGACCCCGTGACCGGCACCTGTCCGGTCTGCCGGCGGAGCCGCTGCGAGGACTTCCACTTCGCCCGTACGCAACTGGTCTGTGCCGGCGAGCGGTTGGACCTCGACCTCAGCTGACCAGGCGGTCGCCGTACCTGGTCACCACCGCGAGGATCAACGCCAGCAGCCAGATCGTCACGACGATGACGTCGAGGTCGGCGGCGATCCAGCGCGCCAACGGTGCCTGGACCCGTCGGGGCAGGTAGAGGTTGTCGTCGCGGATGTTGACGTGGGTCAGCGTCGCGAACACCAGCGTGGTGGAGACCGTAATCAGCAGGCACCACGGGCACAACGCGCCGATGTTGAAGAACGACTGGTAGAACAGCCAGTACGCGAAGATGACGCCGAGGGTGTAGACGACCTGCGCGGCGCACATGAACCAGCGCGGGAACCGCGTCCCGCCGAGGCTCGCCACCGCGATGGTGATCACGACCGGCTCGGCCATCAGGCCGAGGAACGCGTTCGGGAAGCCGAACAGCTGCGCCTGCCAGGACAGCGCCACCGTGCCGCAGTTGATGACCGTGTTGATGTTGCAGGAGAGGGCCAGCCGGGGGTTCTCGGCCAGCCGGACGGCGTCGATGGACAGCACCAGGGACGCGATCAGGCTCAGGCACGCCGAGAAGAGCATGGTTCCGAAGATCCACGCGTTGGCGTGGCGCAACCGGCGCAGCGCGCCCAGCGGGGCGGACATTACTTCGCGGCCTGGTTGATCGCCTCGGTGAGCGGGCCGGCCTTGTAGAGGTCGCCCGTGAACTGCACGCCGTCGATCTTCACCGTCGGCGTGCCCTGCAGGCCGCCCGCGAACGCCTTCTTCGTGCTGTCCGCGACCCACGGCACAAAGGTCCGGTCGCCGAAGGCGTCGGTGACCTCGGCCGGCACGCCGGCGTCGCGGGCCAGCGACGCGATCGCGTCGTCGGTCAGCCCTTCGCCGCCCTCGGCGGGCTGGTGGGCGAACAGGCTGTTGTTGAAGGCGATGAACTTGTCCGCGGCCCGGTCGCTCACCGTCGCGGCCGCGTTCGCGGCCCTGGTGGAGTACTGCGTCCCCGACGACGCCTCGTCGAGGAACGCCAGGGGGTACGTCTCCAGCCGGACCGTTCCGGCGCCGACGAGGCGGGCGATCTCCTCGCCGTTGGCCCGCTCGAACTGACCGCAGTACGGGCACATGTAGTCCAGGTACACCTCGAGGCGCACCGGGGCGTCGGCCTTGCCCGACACCAGCGCCCCGCCGGTCGTCGCGCCCGTGGGCACCACCATCGGCCCGGACGTCGAGATCGGCTCCGGCTTCTCCTTGTTCGCCGACACGACGAGCGTGGCCACGATGGCGACCAGGAGCCCCACGATCACCACGCCGCCGACGATGAGCGGCCACCGGGCCGGACTCCTCGCTCCGGCGATGGCAGCCTTGCCCTTTCGCATCTCGGCGGATTCCGCAGGTTTCTTGCCCACCCGGTTTACCCACTTCCCGGCCGGCGACGCCATTGATCGACTACAACACCAGCCTAACCCGGCGAATCGGACCAAATGGCAGACTTGCCCGAGCACCTGACCTCGGGGCGATCTTCCGGGTGTTCAGCCGAGGCGGCTGGCCGCGGTCGCGCGTACCTCAGGGGTCTCCATGGGGTCGTCGCGGAGGTGGACCAAGCGTTCGCGGGTGCCGTCATCGAAGCGTACGTGGGCGGCCGCTAGCTGCCTGACCCTGGACTCACAGTCCCACAGGCCCTCGACGTGCAGCTTTGTCGCTAAATCGGGGTCAAGTGCGGTGATCGCGCGCAGGAACGCGACGCGTTCGTAGGTATGGGGCCAGAACCACGCGCGCCACAGCCGGGGCACCGCCGCCAGAGCGGCCGGGCCGCCGATCCGGGCAATCCCATCGGCGAAGTTCTGGAATCCGCACAGCGTGCCGTCGCGACCTCGCAGCCAGTCCCAGCCGGCGAGCAGCGTCTCCAGATCCGAGTCATCGCCGTGCTCGGCAAGGACGCGGTACGCCGTCCAGATCAGCGGATGATCCGGTGACGCGGCCCAGGCGCGTAGGTGAGGAACGGCGAGCGCACCGAGCCGCTCGACGGCCAAGCCGAGCGACCCGCCCAGTTCCCTCATCGGCAGAGCGTCCACGACCGCCAGCAGACCGGGCTGCGGGCCGCGCCGGTTCAGTTCGAACAACGCCGCCCGCCGACGATCGGCATCACCATCGGCCATCAGGGCGAACACGTCCTCGATCGGCCGCTCCCGGAAGGGGCGCTCCGGACGTGGAAGTGGCCTGAACGCCGCAGCCCGGGCCGCAATGGTCTCGTCCACAACCGCCCAGTCGACCCAGGGCCGACCCCGCCAGAGCGGCCCATCGTCGTCGGGAGTAAGCCGGGAGTGCGCCACGGGCAACAGGTCGTCCCACAGGTCGCGGGGCCAGTCACGGGCGATCGTGTGCAACACGTCCAGCCAGTGCGGGCCCTCGCGGACATACCGGCGCAGGCCGTCGATCGCGTGCTCGTCCCCCGCCCGGCCCAGCACCTCCAACACGTCCAGCGTGTTCTCGAACCCGTTGTCAGGATCGTCGTCGGTGACGTCGTTCAGCAGGTCGACCAGCGGCGGCACCGGCATCGAGAGGTCACGGACCAGCCGGGCGAGATAGACGGCACGCTCGTCGACCATCCGGTCCCAGCGCCAATCGCGCCGGACACACGCGAGTACGGCGTCAGGCGCGGCCGGATCGCGCAGCGCGCGGTCGGCGCCGCGGCCAAGCCCGTGCTGCAACGCGCCCGTGAGTGTGTGCGGCTTGTCGTAGTACAAGACGCCCGTGTCCGCGACGATCCTCCAGGCCGGAAGGTGGTTGTAGCCACCCTAAGCCGGCTGCAGGACGGTCGCGACCGGGTTTCCACGGGAAGGTCAGTAGGCGGGTGCCGGGGTGCGGGTGCCGGCCAGGCGGAAGATGAGGACCTGCTCGATGAGGGTCAGCAGGATGTGCTTCACGGAATCGCGTACCCGGGCATCGAATTCGAGGATCGGCACCTGCACACCGATCCGCAGCGCCTCGCGGATCTCCTCCGTGTCGAAGCGCGCCGCGCCGTCGAACCGGTTGATGGCCAGCAGGAACGGGATGCCGTGGTCCTCCAGGTAGTCGAGGGCGGCGAAGCTGTCCATGACGCGGCGGGTGTCGACCATGACGACCGCGCCGAGCGCACCGACCACGAGGTCGTCCCAGAGGAAGGCGAAGCGGTCCTGGCCGGGGGTGCCGAACAGGTACAGGACCAGGCTGTCGTCGAGGCGGATGCGGCCGAAGTCGAGCGCGACCGTGGTCGTCGACTTGGCGGCCACCGCGCTGGTGTCGTCGATGCCGACCGACACCTCGGTCAGCTCGGCCTCGGTGGCCAGCGGCTCGATATCGGAGATGGCGCCGACGAACGTCGTCTTGCCCACCCCGAACCCGCCGCTCACGATGATCTTCACGGCTTTCACCGAGGGCGCCTGGTCAGAGCGCTCGTACACGGTCCCTGATCCTTTCGAGCATGGCGATGGAGATCTCGTCGGGCTGCTCCCAGTTGGCGAGCCCGCTGGTGAGCAGGTCGGCGACGAGCACCTTGGCGACCCCGAGCGGCACGCCGACGGCGACGGCGACCTCCGCGATCGAGCGCGGGAACTGGCACAGCTTCAGGATGGCGTGCAGCTCGAACCGGACCGGCGCGGACAGCGCCGCCGGCCGGGCGGAGATCATCGTCTCCACCCGGAGCCCGTCCTGCAGCGGGCGGGTGCGCCCGCCGGTCACGAGGAACGGCCGGATCAACGCGTCGTCGTCGCCGTCCTCCTCGTCGAGGTACCCCGCGTCGGAGGGCGGCGCGGGCCGCCGGACCGGGCCGTTCACTGCGGTAGGTACTGTCGCGACGCGGTGATGAGCGCCGGCGTCAGCAGCGGCCCGGCCTTGTCCACGAGTACGCCCATCTCGTAGCCGACCAGGCCGACGTCGCAGTGCTCGTCCGCGAGCACGCCCAGGCTGCTGCCGTTGGCGATGGCGGACACGAGCAGGAAGCCCCGGCGCATCTCCAGCATGATCAGTTTAAGGCCCTGGAAGTCGTACCGGCGCGACGCGCTGCGGCCCACGCTGGTCAGGCTCGACACGATGGCCGCGAGCTGGTCGGCGCCGGCCCGGTCGAGGCCCGTCGAGGTCGCGATCAGCAGCCCGTCGGAGGAGACCGCGACGGCGTCGCGGACCCCGTCCGCGTTGCGGACGAAGTTGCTCAGGAGCCAGTTGAACTCCTGCAGGTCGTTGCCCACGTCGATGGTCACGTCAGGTTCCTCCACGGGTACTCGGACGTCGTAACGCGGTCCGCCTCGTCGCGGTGCGCGGTGCCCCGGTCCATGCCGCTGCGGAAGGCGGTCAGCATGCTGCGGATGCCGTCGGGGCTGCGGCCGTCGGTAGCCGAGACCTCGGGTTCCGGCTGCGTCGACCGGACCGGTGCTGTGGCCCGGGGCGGCCGCTTCATCAGGCCGTTGCGGGTCATGTCGGTGGTGCCCAGGGTGGGCAGGGAGCCGGTGGCCGGCAGCATGCCGGCGCCCGGGCCGGGCTCCTGCGCCGGCGGTCCGCCGGCCACGGGCAGGCCGGGGTAGTTGATCGCGACGTTGCCGAACTCCACGTGCGGCACCCGCGCCGGCACGAACGCCATGCCCGTGGCGGCGCTGCCGGCCACCGGCAGCG